>JBAXLX010000149.1:0-8198 GCA_037134595.1 Pseudomonadota bacterium | reverse complement strand
GTCGGTCACATCCAGCGCCAGAGCTTGGGCTTGCCCGCCAAGCTGGGTGATCTCGGCGGTGACGCGGTCTGCCCGCGCGCCCGACAGGTCGCTGACCACCACCACAGCCCCCTGTGCCGCCATCGCCATAGCGCCGGCCCGACCAATGCCAGAACCGCCGCCCGTGACGAAAACAACGCGATTTTCCAGCAGCATGGGCAAGCTTTCTTAGGTTTTGGCCGAGGCGCGGCCCCGTTGCAGAATGGCCTGCGCGGTGATCAAAAGGCTCAGCGATAGGGTTAAAACCATGCTGCCGATCGCGTTTACCTCGGGTGTGACACCGCGGCGGATCGAGGAAAAGATATAGATCGGCAGCGTGGTTTTTGATCCGGCGACGAAAAAGGCGATGATGAAATCGTCAAAGCTGAAGGTGACCGCCAAAAGAAACCCCGCAAGGATGGCGGGAAAGATTTGCGGCAAGGTCACTTGGGCAAAGGTGCCAAACGGGGTGGCACCCAGATCGGCAGAGGCTTCAATCAGGCTGCGGTCCATGCCCGATATGCGCGCCCGCACGATGATGATCACCAATGCGAGCGAAAATAACCCATGCGCCGCGATCAAAGACCCGTAGCCCAGTTGCAATTGGGGGGCTGTTTCGGCCAAGGGCCACAGGGCGGCCAAGATCGGGTTCAGCCAGTTGAACACCGTGACCAAAGCAATCAGCGTGGCGATGCCGATCACAATGCCGGGCACCATCACGGCGATATAAATCAGCGCATCAAAAAACGCCCGCCATTTGCCCGTGACAGATTGCAGGGCCAAGGCCGCCAGCGTGCCAAACACCGTGGCAAGAATGGCCGAAGACAACGCCACGGTCAGGCTGTTTTGAAAGGCTTCAACCACAAAGCGGTTGGACAGGGCTTTGCCATACCATTGCACCGAAAATCCGGTGAATTGGGTCGCCGCTTTGCCTGCGTTGAAGGAAAACAGCGCGATGATGGCGATGGGGATGTATAAAAACAGGTAAACGGCACAGGCATAAATCCGCATCACATCCTCACATCAACGACACATCGGCGCGGCCACCGGCCCAGCGCCGCGTGGCGCGCATATAGGCTGTGACCGTGACCAGCATGATCAGCACCAAGGCGACGGCCACGGCCGAGCCAAAGGCCCAGTTGCGCGATTGCAAGAACAGATCGACCAAAGCATTGCCCACAAAGAACACTTTACCGCCCCCCAGCATGGCCGGGATCAGGAATTCGCCCATCAACAGGATAAAGACCAGCATAGACCCCGTCGCCACCCCCGGCATCGACAGCGGCAGCGTGACGCTTAAAAATGTGCGCCCCGGCGGGCAGCCCAAATCGGCAGAAGCTTCCAGCAGGCGTTTGTCCAACTGCTCAAGACTGACATAGATCGGAAAGACCATCAGCGGCAGATAGCCGTAAACGATCCCCACCAGAACGGCAAAGGGCGTGTTGATCAGTTGGATCGACCCTAGGCCCATCCAAGCGATCAGCGCGGGAATGCCCTTGCCGCCCAAGATAAAAATCCACGCATAGCTGCGGATCAAGATTGATGTCCAAAACGGCACAATCACCAAAATCAGCAGCAAGGTCCGCCGCTTGGCACTAACCCGCAGCGCCAGAAAATAGGCCAAGGGATAGGCGATCACAGCACAGGCGATTGTGCCAACCGGGGCCAGCACCATGGTGTTTTTAAAGGCCGCCCAGCGCGCCCCAAGGTTGAGAAAGTTCTCAAAGCTGAAGCCCGGGGCATAGCCGCCCGCAGGCCCCCGCGTGCCGAAGCTGAAGACGAACACCACGATAAGGGGCAGCACCAGCATGGTGATAAACCATGCCGTCGCCGGAAGCAGGAACAAAGCTGTCCGATACCGTGGTGTCATGATGTTAGGCCGACTTGAAGCGCGCCATCAGCTCGGCGCGGTCGGGGTTGGTCAGGGTTTGGGCTGCGCCAAATTCCAGCGCGTTGAGCAGCTCTGCCGCCGGATACAGGATCGGGTCGGCCAAGCGTTCGGCAGAGAGCATGGCGTTCACGCGGGAATCGGCCACGGGTTGGCCGTGAAACAGCGTTTCGGCCATGTTCACCATCGGGTCGAGCAAGTCGTTGATCAGCGCATAGCCCGCATCGCGGTGGGGGGCGCCGACGGGGACGGCGTAAAAATCGCTCCAGATCTCGCCGCCCTCTTTGCCAAGGGTATACTGGATCTCGGGCATATCGCGGTTCAACTGTTTGCCGTCGCCTGTCCAGCACATGCACAGCCACGCATCCCCGTTGCGCATCGCGGGTTGATAATCAGAGGTGATGGCGAAGAGATGGGGTTTGACATCCAACAGCAGCTTTTCGGCATCGGCCAATTCTTTGGAATCCACCGAGTTGAAAGAATAACCGTAGTATTTCAACGCGTTGCCGATGGTGGTCAGCTGGTAATCATGCACCGTGGTACGTCCGGAAAAATCAGCGCGGGTGATATCCCAGAACTCTTTCCAGCTGGTCAGCGGCGCGCCGTTGGTGTGGCTGGTGTTGGTGCCCATGCCGGTGGTGCCCCAATCTTTGGACACGGCATAAATCTTGCCGTCAATCGTGCCGGGTCCGGCAAAGCGCGGATCAAAAGCGGTGGGGTCATAATTGGGGATCTTGGACATATCCAAGGGCTCGATCAGGCCCAGGTCCACATAGGTGGAAATCGTGTAGTTGGTGGGCACGAACACATCCCACCCGGTGCCGCCCGCCTGCAACTTGGCCAGCATCTCTTCATTCGACCCAAAGACGTTCAGATCGACCAAAGCGCCGGTCTTGGCGGTGAAGGCATCGAAATTCGCCGGATCGTGGTAGTTGGGCCAGCTTGCCAGAACAACACGGTCCCCGATGCTGCCTTCGGCCCGTGCCGCCCCGCGCAACCCCGGCAGCGCAGCCCCCAGAACCGAGGTGGCAAGCCCAAGCCCCGTCACCCCCAGAAAATGCCGCCGCGAGACAGAGCCTTTCTTATAGCGCATCAGTTCGGCCAGAAATTTCTCGCGGGATATATAGTCGATCTTATCGGTCATGGTCAGTCTCCCAGTTGGTTTATTGGTTTTAGTCGTCTGCAAGGATCAAGGCGGCACCGTCGGCCCATGTGGCATAGGCGTCAGCGCCCAGATCAAACCGGCCTTCGCTGGCTTCCGACTGGCGCGGCACCAGCACCAGAAACTCGCCCAAAGTGTCATGCCGCACCAGATATTCGGTGTGTTCGCCCAGAAAGATCAAGGCGACAATGCGCACTTTAACGCCGTGGCCAGACTGGCGCGTCAGGCTGATTTGTTCGGGGCGCAAGCTGGCGGTGGCGGCTTGGCCTGCTGTCAGGCTTTGGGTCGAGATGCCGGAAAACACCTGACCGCTGGCCGTGCTGATGCGGCAGTCAGCACCGGCAACGCTGTCAACCGTGCCGGTGAAAAAGTTCGATTTTCCCACGAAATCGGCGACATATCTGTTCTTGGGGCGATCATACAGATCGCGCGGGCTGCCCACCTGCACAATGCGCCCGCTGCGCATGATGCAGATGCGGTCTGACATCGACAACGCCTCTTCCTGATCATGGGTGACCAGAACAAAGGTGATGCCAAGGCTGCGCTGCAGGCTTTGCAATTCGATTTGCATATCGCGGCGCAGTTTTTTGTCCAAGGCGGCCATCGGTTCGTCCAGCAGCAACAGCTTTGGCTGATTGATGATGGCCCGCGCCAGCGCTACGCGCTGTTGCTGGCCGCCCGACATCTGCCAGATCCGCCGTTTGCCAAAACCGGGCAGGCGGACCGTTTCCAGCGTTTGGTCAATGGCTTTGGCGATCTGCGCGGCGGGAAGCTTTGGCCGCAGTTGGCGCAACCCATAGCCGATGTTGTCAGCAACTGTCAGATGGGGAAACAGCGCGTAATGCTGAAACACCATGTTCACCGGCCTGCGGTGCGGCGGCAGATCGTTGACCCGCTTGCCGTCTAGCAGCACATCGCCGCGCGAGGGTGTTTCGAACCCTGCCAGCATCCGCAGCGCTGTGGTCTTGCCACAGCCAGACGGCCCCAGAAACGACAAAAACTCGCCCCTGCGGATGGTCAGGTCCAGATCATCGGCCGCCACAACACCGCCAAAGTGTTTGGAGGCGTTGCGAAGCTCTGCTATCGGCAGGTCGGCCTCGGTCGGGTTGCTTTTCATTCACCAACACATATGCTTGTTATCTGGCAAAAGCTTAGAAAAGGGCGCGGCACTTGTATATATCACAAATTGCATAGGCCGCGCGGTATTGCAGGCCAAATCTCTGACCCCGTGCTGATGTCCAAGATCGCCGAGGCGATCGGTGCAGGGGGCACGCCGCAATTGCCTGCGGCCTTGGCCCAGATGCTGCGCGCGGTGACCCCTTATGCCTTTTGCGTGATCTTTGGCTATTGCGGCAATGCCCGACCCCTTGATTTATATGATGATTTTCCAGCCCAAAAGCGCAAGATCTTCGTGAGCGAATATCAAGACGGCCCCTATCTGCTGGACCCTTTCTTTCTGGCCGCCACAAGCCCTGTTCCAGCCGGCCTGTACCGCTTGCGCGATCTGGCCCCCGACAGGTTCTATCAGGGCGAGTATTTTCGCAACTATTACGTTCAAACCGGATTGGCCGAAGAGATCGGCTTTTTTGTTGATCTGCCCGGGCAGGTGACCGTGGTCTTATCGCTGATGCGCGATGACAAGCCCTTTTCGGCCAAAGACTTGCGCGCCCTTGACGCCATCCGCCCCGTGATCGAGGCCTGCGTGCGCCGCCACTGGCGCGGGCTCAGCGAGAAATTTGCAACAGGGCAACCCAAAGCGGGCGCTGTGCCGCACAGCGGGCTTGAGAAATCGTTTCAAAGCTTTGGTCTGGGTCTTTTAACCCCGCGCGAACGCGAAATTGTCGAGTTTACGTTGAAAGGGCATTCGCCAGATGCCATCGGCGGTCTTCTTGGCATCGCGTCGGGCACGGTGCGCATCCATCGCCGCAATATCTACGCCAAACTGCGCATCTCGTCACAGGGGGAATTGTTTTCCCAGTTCATCCAGACCTTGGGGGCGCCCTGACACAAGGCGATCTGCCGCCCCCTGCAATCGTGCCCCTAGATAACCCAGAAGTCTTCGAGCGTCAAAACCGGACGGCTGTCAAAGACCCCAATTTGCACGGCAGCTTTAGACCCCGTCCCGTCAGAATCATAAAACAACACGCCCGTGGATTGCTTGTAGATGATGCGATCTGTCGCATCATGGGCGGCAGAGCCGGCATAAAAGGCGTCTGCCGACAAAGTCCCCGCCGAGCCAAGCCCCATCACCGCCGTGGAAAGCTGGATATGGTCAATGCGGTGGACAAAGTCGGTGACGTGGTCTGTGCCCGAGACAAAGTTGAACACAAAGACATCCGCATCGCCACCGCCCGTAAGGCTGTCATTTCCCGCCCCTCCGATCAGCGTATCGGCCCCGGTGCCGCCGATCAGCACATCATAGCCCGATCCTCCGGAGATATTGTCAGCCAACGCGGTGCCTGTCAGGGTGTTGGCACCGGCATTGCCAACCATGGTCAAACCGTTGCCGGTATAGGCGGCTGCGTTCACACTTAAATTGGCCGTGCCCGTCGCCACAGCCGTCGCACCTGTGCCCGTTCCGATCACCACACTCTCGATTGTGACCATATTGGACAGCGTGATCGTGCCCGAGGTCGTCGCCGCAAAACGCAGCTCGTCTGCGCCCCCTTCGCCCCTGACCACCTCGCCCGTCGTGAAATCGGCCAGACTGCTTATGACAAACACGTCATTGCCCTCGCCGCCGTAAAGCGTGTCGGCGTCTGCACCACCCACCAAAGTATCGGCCCCATCGCCGCCCGTCAGCGTGTTTTTGGCCGCGTTGCCGGTGATGAAATCGGCTCCGCTGCCACCAATGGCGTTTTCGATGGTCACCCCATTGGCAATCGTAAACCCGCCCGGCACTGACTTATCCCACGAGACATAGCCGCCGGCGTTTGGCCCGGTCAACGGCGCTGCGTTCAGGTTGATGGTGGCGGCCACAGCGCTGCCCAGATTGGAAATCGTATCCGTGCCGCCACAATCCCAAATGCAGGCCCATCCCACATTTGCCCCCGCGGCCGTGGGCAGCACATAGGTGGTGTTTCCCAAAGCCGTCGTCATATTGGCCCCATACATTCCCTGCAAGGCGGCAATGTCCAAGGCCATGGGCGTCATCGCGCAGCCGTAGGTATTAGAAGACGAGGGGGATCCGTTCCACCCGTCATTATAGCTCATGATCGTCCAGATACCCTGGTTCATCCCGTAGGTGCCCGTGCTCCATTCGTTGTACACGCCGGGGAATTTTTGGTTTTTGGGAAGGTCATAGCCGCCATCATGCGGATGGGCCAATCCCATGCCATGGCCCAGTTCATGGACCAAGGTGCTAAACATCAAACTGCCCGGCGACACGGTCGCCGAATAATCGCGGTTAAACACCCCGTAGAGCAGTTCGGAATTTAGCGATTCTGAATCATAGGCGGGAAAATCATGCCATCCCAGAATGTTAGAGCCGCCCACTTGCGTGCTATTGGCCAACCAGTACCAAACATCGGCATTTTCCGGCGCGGTTTGGACAAACTTTACGTCGCAAACGGCTTCATAGGTGGACAAGGCGGCTTTGATCGCCGTGCTCCAAGCGGGGTTGTCGGACCACGTGTAACTGGGCGCATTCCCGCCAAGTGCGCCATTTGGATCGTAGCCTTGTTGCAGCGCATAACTGATATAAACTGTGCCGGATGCGCCGCTTTCGTTGCGCCAAGCCGATCCGCCATTGAGCGAGTCGATATAGGGATTGGCCCCGTTGGTTGGGCGACCATTGATAAAGCCACCGACTGCTGATCCCATCTTGATGCTCCCAAAAGGTGATGGCTACGACTGAGGTCAGCCGAAGGATTTTCAACGTGTATTTCGCTCAGAGGCCTTGATCTATTTTGCGAAGTCCTGCGCCTTTTTCCAAGACACATTCGTGTGCAATTTTAGCAAAGATTGCTCTTGCATCGGTCATCGTTGCTTTGTGTGCAAGGACATGCCCGATGCGATGGGCTTTGGCTTCCCAAAGGGTTCGGGCAACTGGGCGCCCAAGGGCATGGGCATGCAACAGGCCTTGTGTCCGTGCACGCCTCTTGGCACATCTGCGCCACGATTGGGGGGACAATGATCCGAATTTGCGGCCATTTTGGCGAGTTGCTTCAGGGCAGGATCGGCCCCAACGGGCCAGTGGCTTTGGTGACCCTGCCGTGCCCTGTGGTGTGGGCACAGGCCCGCATGACCCCCGGTCGCACGTTGAGCCTGCATCAGGTGGAAAAAGCCGTGCCACGCCGCGTGCTGAGAGGCCTGTTGGACAGCTTGGGGTTGCCGGTTCGGGGCCGCTTCACGCTGCGCGTGTCGATGCCGCTGGGGGGTGGGGCAGGGGCCTCGACCGCGGGGTTGATGGCTTTGGCGATTGCGGCGGGGGCGCAGAGCGGGGCAAGCGTTACGGCGGCGGTTCTCGCGCTCGAAGGGGCCTCTGACCCTTTGCTGTTTGCGTCGCCAGAGCGCGTGCTGTGGGCCTCTCGTCTGGGTCTTGTTTTGGCCGATCTGCCGGCCTTGCCGAGGTTTGAAGTTTTGGGCGGTTTTTGGGGCGCAGGGTAGCGCACCGATCCAAAGGACCACGACTTTCCCGACATCAGCGATCTGGTGGCAGAGTGGCCGGGGCCGGATTTGGCCACAATGGCCGATTTGGCCAGCCAATCGGCCCGCCGCACCTTGGCCCTGCGCGGCCCTTTGGGCGACCCGACCGAAGGCTTGGCCCGCCGCCACGGCGCTTTGGGCTTTTGCATCGCCCATACCGGTGCGGCGCGCGGCCTGATCTTTGCGCCGCGAACCGTGCCCCAAGCGGCGGCGGCAGACTTGCGCAGGGCTGGGTTTTCGCGGATCACGCAGTTTGGGTGCGGGGGGCTGTGATGTTTGCAGGATCAATGCTGGTGGCGCTGGCGGTAGAGGCGGCTTTGGGCTGGCCTGACGGGCTTTACCGACGCATTGGCCATCCGGTGACGTGGGCGGGGGCGGTGATCGCTTGGGCGGATCGGCGGTTGAACCACGCGGCGCATCCGTTCTGGTGGCGGCGGGCGATGGGGGTGCTGGTGTGCCTTGCGGTAACGAGTCTGGCGTGGG
>JBAXLX010000148.1:0-8203 GCA_037134595.1 Pseudomonadota bacterium | reverse complement strand
GATCGGGTGTGTCATGAGCGCATAGGAAGCGTGAACCAACGCAAATGGCAAGCGCGTTAATGCGCCTGCCCGCGCAGCAGTTTTAGGACCGTCCACTCGCGGTAGACCAGAACGATCATCACCAGATCGAAAAACGACAGGGCCAAGAAGGTGTAAGACCCGTGGGTGACAAACTCGGTAATCTGGTAGATCACAAAGCCCGCCAGCAAGACCATCGCCCCCGGATAGGCCCACAAAATCCGGCGGGCCAACATGATGACCATGGTGAACTTTACCGCACCGTGGCCCAACAGGTAAAAGGCGTAGAAGTGCTGCACTTGAAGCGGGAAGGCCTGTGTCAGATGCTGCACCCATAGGGCCATATCGGCATTGGGCTCTTGAGTGAGATCGTGGCGCGTCAGCCATGTCACAAAGGCAATGATCGCGGTGTTTGGCGTCAAAACCAAACCCAATCCGCCAAGGCTTTCCGCCGCCGCAAACAGGCCCTTCAGGATCAAGCTTGCCTCAAACAGCCAATGCAGCCATTTGCCAAGCCGGCTGGCCGGATTGATCATAATCTCATCCTCAATCCTGCCCGCGGTAGGGCTGAACATATTGCAGCGCCATATCCCACGGGAAGAATATCCACGTATCTTGCGACACTTCTGTGATATAGCTGTCGACCATCGGCTTGCCCGAGGGCTTGGCATAGACCGTGGCAAAATGCGCCTTGGGGTACAGGCGGCGCACCAGTTCCAGCGTTTTGCCGGTGTCGACCAGATCGTCGACCACCAAAATCCCCGTGCCATCCCCCATCAAGTCGGGCTGGGGGAATTTCGTCACCACCGCTTCTGCGGCTTGGGCTTGGTGACTGTAGCTTTTCACACTGATTGTATCGACCACCCGAATGTCCAACTCGCGCGCCACGATCATCGCCGGCACAAGGCCGCCGCGGGTGATGCCCACGACAGCCCGCCACGCCCCGGCATCCGGCCCCTTGCCATCCAAACGCCACGCCAAAGCGCGGGCATCACGGTGCATCTGGTCCCAGCTGACGTGGAAGCCTTTTTCGTGGGGCAAACGGTCGATCATGCTATCCTCAACAAGCGGCTATGTTCGGCAGCGTTGCGGACCAAGGCCCGCGACTGGTGCCGTCTTCTGCACGATATAGGCCCAAGAGCGGTTTTGGAAAGCCACCAAACGCACTCAAAAGCTGGGCGTGGTGACGTGTCTCATTGCCCCTCTTTGCGCCCGGACACCACATCGATATCAGGCGCATCGACCGCTTTCATGCCCACAACGTGATAGCCCGCATCGACATGCAGATTTTCCCCCGTGGTGCCAGAGCCAAGGTCAGACAGCAAGAACAGCGCGGCCTTGCCGACCTCTTCTTGATCGACATTGCGCCGCAAGGGCGAGTTCAGCTCGTTCCACTTCATGATATAGCGAAAATCACCAATGCCCGAAGCCGCCAGTGTTTTAATCGGCCCCGCCGAAATCGCATTAACGCGGATACCGTCTTTGCCCAGATCTTCGGCCAGATATTTCACCGAAGCCTCTAGCGCCGCTTTGGCCACGCCCATCACATTGTAATGCGGCATGACCTTTTCTGCGCCGTAATAGGTCAGCGTCAGAAGGCTGCCGCCTTCGGTCATCATGGCCGCAGCCCTGCGGCTGACCGAGGTGAAGGAATACACCGAAATATCCATCGTCATGCCGAAGTTGGCTTTGGACGTGTCTACATAGCGGCCACGCAGTTCGTTTTTGTCGGAAAAGCCGATGGCATGAACCAGAAAGTCGATCTTGCCCCACGTCTCGCCAATCCGCGCAAACAGCGCGTCGATCGAGGCCTCGTCGCTGACATCGCATTCGATCATCTGTGTCATGCCAATCGAATGGATCAGCGGATCAACACGCTTTTTCAGCGCCTCGCCCTGATAGGAAAAGGCCATTTCCGCGCCATGGTCGGCCAGCGTCTTGGCGATGCCCCAAGCAATGGATTTGTCGTTGGCCAGCCCCATGATAAGGCCGCGCTTGCCTGCCATTAGTCCAGTTGACATTCGCTCTTCCCCAGCCACCTTAACCGTACCGCTTGGTGTAGGCGAAAGCCTCGGCTGCATCAAGGGCGGGGCGTAGGTGAGACGCATTTCAATTTAAAGGGTGACGAGATGGACAGAACGGGTATTTTTGCGGGGGATGATCCCTTTGTTCTGGCCCGCGCGTGGTTGGCCGAAGCGGAAGCGGTAGAGGTCAACGAGCCCAACGCCATTGCCCTGTCCACGGTCGATGCGGACGGCATGCCCAATGTGCGCATGGTCTTGCTCAAAGACATCGAAGAGGCGGCCTTTGTGTTTTACACCAATTACACATCGAAAAAGGCGCTAGAGGTCGAAGGCGCGGGCAAGGCCGCCTTTGTGATGCACTGGAAATCTTTGCGCCGCCAAATCCGTGTGCGCGGCACTGTCACGCGCGAGGAGGGGGCGCAGGCCGATGCCTATTACGCCTCGCGCAGTTTGAAATCACGCTTGGGCGCTTGGGCGAGTGCGCAGTCTCAACCCCTGTCGTCGCGCGGGGCCTTGATGGCCGAGGTCGCCAAAGTGACCCTGCAACAGGGGGCGAACCCGTCACGCCCGCCGTTTTGGGGCGGCTTTCGCATCACGCCGGTGGAAATCGAATTCTGGGCCGATGGCCCGTTCCGGCTGCACGACCGTTTTCGCTGGACAAGGCCCGATTCTGCGGCCTCTTGGGTCGTCGAACGGCTTAATCCGTAAGGGGGCGCTATGAAGACCTTCGTCGTCACGCTGATGCTGTCCCTTTGCATCACAAACACCGCTCAGGCCGCCTGCCAGCCCGGATCAATTGATCTGCGCTGGCCGGGCGGGCAGGCGCGCTTTAGCGTCGAAGTCGCCGCCGATGAAGCCGCGCGCGAAACGGGTCTGATGTTTCGCGACCATATGGCCTCTTCGGCGGGGATGATCTTTGTCTATGATGCCCCCACCCATGCGCGGTTTTGGATGAAAAACACCCTGATCCCGCTGGATATGATCTTTGCCGACCAAACTGGCCGTGTCACCGTGGTGCATTCCGATGCCATCCCGCAGGATCTGACGCCGATTGATGGTGGCGAAGGGGTGGTCTATGTCATTGAAATAAATGGCGGATTGGCAGCGCGCATTGGGATTGCGCCGGGGGCAGAGCTGCGCTCTGACCTGATTGAGGCGTCAAAAGCGGTGTGGAGCTGTGCAGATTGACCAAGGACGCCTTTTCATCGCCGCCAAAACCCGCTAAAGACGTGTCACGGTCGGAGTGTAGCGCAGTCTGGTAGCGCGCCTGCTTTGGGAGCAGGATGTCGGGAGTTCGAATCTCTCCACTCCGACCAAATGCCTCAAACCTTGTCCGGCTTGTCACAAGCCCTGCGCCACGCCATATCTGGGGCGCAAGGAGAAGCCATGCCCCTGACTTTCGATCACAGCTATGCCCGCGATCTGCCCGGAACCTATCTGGCCCAAACCCCCGCCCGCGCGCCTGCGCCGCGCTTGGTGGTGTTTAACGCCGCTTTGGCCGCAGGCTTGGGCCTTGATCTGGCGCAAGACGATCAGACCTTGGCCAACTGGCTGTCTGGTGCAGTCCCTATGCCCGGATCGCAGCCCATCGCCTTGGCCTATGCCGGCCACCAATTCGGCGGCTTCTCGCCGCAACTGGGCGATGGTCGGGCGCATCTGCTGGGCGAACTTGTCACCCCCAAGGGCCGCTTTGATCTGCAACTGAAAGGATCAGGCCGCACCGCCTTTTCGCGCGGCGGCGATGGCAAGGCGGCATTGGGGCCGATGCTGCGGGAATATCTGATCTCGGAAGCGATGGCCGCTTTGGGCATTCCCACCACGCGCTCTTTGGCCGTTGTGGCCACGGGAGAGGATATCTTGCGTGATACGGGCCTGTTGCCCGGCGCTGTCGTGGCGCGGCTGGCGGCCAGCCATATTCGCGTCGGCACCTTTCAATTCTTCGCCGCCCGCCAAGAAGATGCGCAGATCAAAGCGCTGGTCGCCTATACCATCGCGCGCCATTACCCCCACCTTGCCCCCGACGATGCGCTGGGCCTGTTTGATGCCGTCACGGCCCGTCAGGTGGCCCTGATCGCGCAATGGATGGGCGTTGGCTTTGTGCACGGGGTGATGAACACCGACAACATGGCGCTGTCGGGCGAGACGATCGACTACGGCCCTTGCGCCTTTCTTGACGCTTATGACCCCGCCACGGTGTTTTCTTCGATCGACCGGCAGGGCCGCTATGCCTATGCCAACCAACCGCTTATTCTGGCGTGGAACCTGTCGCGCTTGGCCCAAGCCCTGCTGCCCCTGATCGACGCGGACGAGGCGAAAGCGGTCGAGATTGCCAATGCCCGGCTTGACGCCATAGACCCCGCCTTTCGCCAAGCGTGGGGAGATGTGATGCGCCGCAAACTGGGGCTGGCAGGCCAAGACCAAGCCGACACCACCTTGGCCGATGACTTTTGCACCGCCATAACAGGGGCTGATTGGACGCTGTCGTTCCGCAGCCTTGCCGCCGCGGCACAGGGGCGGCCAGAGGCTTTGATGGCGCTGGTGCCCGACCGCGCGCCGATAGACGCATGGCTGACCCGCTGGCAGGCGCGGTTGGGGCCGGATGCCGCCGCCCTGATCCGTGCCGCCAACCCGGCTGTTATTCCGCGCAACCATCTGGTGGAACAGGCCCTGACTGCGGCCACCCAAGGCGATCTGGGCCCCTTCACCGCCCTGCTGGCCGCCGTGCAAGACCCCTTTGGCCCCGAACAGGGGCGCGAGGGGTTCACCCTGCCTGCGCCATCCAGTTTTGGCCCCTATGTCACCTTCTGCGGCACTTAAGCGCGAAAACTGCGGCGCTGGCCCCGCCAAATCCGCCGCAGCCAGTTGACGCAGGGCGGGGGGCTGGCGTCTAGTGCGGCCATGATGCCACGTTCCGATATCCACGACCGCCTTGCCGCCTCGTTGCGCCAAGCCCGCAAGGCGCGGGGGCTAAGTCTTGACGGCGTGGCCAAGCTGTCGGGGGTTAGCCGGTCAATGGTCAGCCAGATCGAACGGGGCGAAAGCTCGCCCACGGTGGCGACCTTGTGGAACCTGACCCAAGCCTTGCAGGTCGATTTTGCGGGCCTACTCGAAGGTCGCCCCGCCCCGGGAATCGAAGTGATCCGCGCCGAGGCCGCCCCCGTCATTGCCGGACGCGGCCATGATCTGGTGATCCGCATTCTGTCGCCCGCTGAAGCCGTGGGTGCGCATGAAGTCTACGAGCTGACCTTTGGCCCCAAAGGCGAACTGGTCAGCGACCCGCATTCCCCGGGCTGCCGCGAGCATTTGACCGTGATCCAAGGCCATCTGCGCGTGGTTTCGGGCGAGGATGACAGCCAGATCGGCCCGGGCGACACCGCCCGCTACCCCGCCGACCGACCCCATGCGATTTATGCAGTGGCAGGGCCTGCGCGGGCGATTTTGATCGTGCAGGACAGCTAAAGCCAAGGCGACCATCTACGGCAAGGCCATTGCGCAGCCCACCGCTGAGAATTTGGCTGTTTTGAATAACTGCAGCCCGTGTAATGTGCTTTTAAAAAATAACCCCACGGCAGACTCTCTGCCTGCCGCAGGGTTCGCTTGGGTCAAAAATTTAATTGCTTTTCACGATCGCGCCGGACAGCGCTGTTGCAGGGGCGGCACAGGCGATCGTTTTGCCTTTAGCGTCTTGGCACAGCATGTCTTGCGTGTGCAGGCCGATATAGGCTTTGCCTGCGCGGATTTCTGCGACCACGAAAGCCGCATCAACCTTGGCACCGCCTTTGGGCGGCTCAATCGTCCAATTGTCCAGCGTCAGGGTGAAACCATCTTCGGTTGCTGCGTAAACACCGGGCAATTGCAACACAAAGAAGTTCGGCCCGCCTTGCGGCATGTCGTGGATATGGACAGGCCCCAATACCCCATTCTTCCCGGCTGCGGACAATTCGGCGATTTTCACGCCTGTCACGGCAAGGTGCAAGCTGAGCTTGGTGCCATCCTGTGACAAAACGATATCGGCCAATCCGCTACCGCTTTGATGCGACTTCCAAATGTGGGCGACCTCATGGCTCGTAAGAAGCTTTGCAGAATAACTTTCTGCTAGGCAGGGTTCCCCGAACGATAAGATTATAGCCGCCAAAGATCCAAAACGTGATAACATAGCATCTTTCCCTCTATCAAGCGCACTACAGTGCGCAAAAATCTAAATAAAACTATCCTTACGTTATATCAATACATCAAAAAAAATCTTTAGATTAGTTTTATACCTTAAGTTATAACTTAAGTGATATCTTTGGATAATTACCCCACCCGCCTCAGATGCTGTCGCATTGAAATCTCTGCTGCCCTATCCGGCTTTGCTCTGATTTGACCAAACCATAAGCCTTTGCCTAAGCCGGATGATTGGTCTTCAGTGCGTTTCAATGGAAAGATTCGGTTGGGGCTCGGTGCTTTAGCGTGTCAGGGCCTTGTAGGCCCTGATCCATCGTCCAGCGCCATACTCGGGCTGTGACGCGACTTTCCAACCGCGCAGACGGTCGCTGTTATTTTTTGAACTCACATGATGTGGTGCGACCCAAAACGCCGCTGTGCCGCGCTGGGCGTAACCCGATTTCGACATTGCGTGGTGCAGCAATTGGGGCCTGCATCCCAAGCCATGCAAAGCCCGCCTGCCGCCGCCATTGGCGGCGACAGAATGCCGTGGTCACCGCCATGGGCCGCAAGCTCTATGGCCCGAAAAACACCCGCATGGCACGATTTCGCTATCTGCTTTGACGGCCCATGGCTAGTGTTTGCTCAGAGGACAGCGGCCCACAGGCGGCCAAGGGGGGACACATGGCGTTCAAGATTACCATCATCGGGGCAGGCTCGGTCGGCTTTACCAAAAAGCTTTGCCAAGACATTCTCAAAGTGCCCGAGTTTGAAGATGTCGAAATCGCTTTGACCGATATCAACGGCCATAACCTAGAGATGATCGCCCAGATCATCCGGCGGATTGTCACCGTCAACGGGCTGAAAACCCGCATCACTGCCACCACCGACCGCCGCCGTGCCTTGGAAGGGGCGCGCTATATCATGAACGTGGTGCGCATCGGCGGGCTAGAGGCTTTTGCCAGCGATATCTCTATTCCGCTCAAATACGGTGTCGATCAATGCGTGGGCGATACGATCTGCGCGGGGGGGATTTTGTACGCGCAGCGCGGCATTCACGCGATGCTGGAATTCTGCCACGACATCCGCGAGGTCTGCGAACCCGGGGCCTTGCTGCTCAACTACGCCAATCCCATGGCCATGATGACATGGGCTGCGATTGACCACGGCAAGGTCAACACCGTGGGCCTGTGCCACGGGGTGCAAAACGGCCACCGCCAGATCAGCCGCGCCTTGGGCGTGCCGATGGAGCAAACCGATATCGTCTGCTCGGGCATCAACCATCAGACATGGTATCTCGATATCCGCCACAATGGCCGCAAGGTCAGCCGCCAAGAGCTGACCGAGGCCTTCGAGGCGCATCCCGTCTTTTCCAAACAGGAAAAGGTGCGCATCGATGTGCTCAAGCGCTTTGGCTATTATTCCACCGAAAGCAACGGGCACCTGTCGGAATATCTGCCGTGGTACCGCAAGCGGCCCGACCAGATCATGGACTGGATCAGCATGGATGAATGGATCCACGGCGAAACTGGCGGTTATTTGCGCTATTCGACCGAGAACCGCAATTGGTTCGAAGAGGATTTTCCCAAGTTTCTCGAAGAGGCGGGCGGGCAACTTTCTGATTATGTCCGCACCGATGAACACGCCAGCCATATTCTGGAAGGGCTAGAGACAGGGCGGACCTATCGCGGGCATTTCAACGTGAAAAATGGCGGAATTATTCGCAACCTGCCCGCCGATTGCATCATCGAAAGCCCGGGTTTTGTTGATCGGTTCGGCATCAATATGGTCGAAGGCATCACCCTGCCCGATGCCTGTGCCGCCACCTGCATGGCCAGCGTCAATGTGCAGCGCATGGGCATGAAGGCCGCCGTTACGGGCGATGTGGAACTGCTCAAACAATCCGTCCTGCACGACCCCTTGGTGGGTGCGATCTGCACGCCCGAGGAAGTGTGGCAAATGGTCGACGAGATGCTGGTGGCCCAAGCCCAATGGCTGCCGCAATATGCCCATGC
>JBAXLX010000147.1:0-8208 GCA_037134595.1 Pseudomonadota bacterium | reverse complement strand
CACCCCACCCCCCGGCCAAACGCCCTCTTCAATGCGTGAAGCGGCGAATTTCCTGAACGCCATCGCCGAAGGCCACCGCCTCTCCGAACTGCGCCCGCTGATTGCCGCCGAAATCGCCCGCCATCGGCAAGAGATTGATTCGCTGGCGCGTGATCTGGTCGAAAGCGGTCTGGCCCTGTGGGAAAACGCCGGAGAGCGGGGCGAGCGCCTTATGGTCCGTGGTCAGGCCAATTTGATCGAGGCAGGCGGCGAATCCCTGAACCTTGACCGCATCCGCACCCTGTTTGACGACCTTGAACGCAAGCGCGACATTGCCGATTTTCTGGAAATGACCGACGCCGGCGAAGGCGTACGCATTTTTATTGGCTCTGAGAACAAGCTTTTTTCACTTTCGGGTTCCACTCTCGTCGTTTCTCCCTATATGAACGCCGACCGTAAGATCATTGGCGCCGTGGGCGTCATCGGCCCGACCCGGCTTAACTATGGCCGGATTGTTCCGATCGTTGACTTTACGGCCCAATTGGTGGGCCGCATGGTCTCCGAGCGGGGCAAGGGCTAAGCTGGAAGGACAAAACATGGCTGACGAAACGACTGGAACTGAAGATCTTGACCTGCAGGATTTTGAAACCGAGGTCGAAAATGACGAGTTGATCGCCGCGCTGGCAGAGCGCGACGAGATGCGCGACCGCTATATGCGCGCCTTGGCAGATGCCGAAAACGCCCGCAAGCGCGGCGACCGTGACCGGCGCGAGGCTGAACAGTACGGCTCAACCCGTTTGGCGCGCGATCTTTTGCCCGTCTACGACAACCTCAAGCGCGCGCTGACCGCCGTGCCGGATGAATTGAAAACCCAAGCCGCAGCCCTGACCGAAGGTGTGGAACTGACCCTGCGCGAGTTGACCTCTGTCATGACCAAGCACGGGGTCAAACCGATCACACCGCAGATCGGCGACACCTTCGATGCCCAGACGATGGAGGCGATGTTTGAAGCCCCGCTTCCCGGCACCAAAGTCGGTGCCATCATCCAAGTCATGACCGAAGGCTTCATGCTGCACGACCGCCTGCTCCGCCCGGCGCAGGTTGGCGTGTCGTCCAATACCCAAGGCTAAACAGGTCGGGGTGCGCCCCGACCTTTTACTTCACCAAACCCTTCAGTTCATACAAAGCCGCCAGCGCCTCGCGCGGGGTCAGCTCATCCGGGCTGATCTCGCGCAGGCGTGCTTCGGCGGCCGAAGGGGCCGCCACGGCCACCGCCTGCACGGGGGCTGCGCGAAACAGCGGCAGATCGTCGATCAAAGCCCTTTGCCCCGGCCGCTCCCGGTCGCCCTTTTCCAGCGCCTCTAGCACCACCTTGGCGCGGTCCACCACCACCTGTGGCAAGCCCGCCAAGCGCGCCACCTGCACGCCGTAGCTGCGATCCGCCGCCCCCTGCTGCACTTCGTGCAGAAAGATCACATCGCCTTCCCACTCCTTGACCCGCACCGTGGCATTCGTCACGCCCTTTAGCTTGCCCGCCAGTGCCGTCATCTCATGATAATGTGTGGCAAACAGCGCGCGGGAGCGGTTCACGTCGTGCAAATGTTCCAACGTCGCCCAAGCAATCGATAGCCCGTCATAGGTGGCCGTACCGCGCCCGATCTCGTCCAGAATCACCCAGGCACGGTCGTCAGCTTGGTTCAAAATCGCCGCCGTTTCCACCATCTCGACCATAAAGGTCGACCGCCCCCGCGCCAGATCATCCGCCGCCCCGACGCGGCTGAAAATCTGGCTGACCAGCCCGACCGTGGCCGCTTTGGCGGGCACATAAGACCCCATCTGCGCCAAAAGGGCGATCACCGCGTTTTGCCGCAAAAACGTGGATTTCCCCGCCATATTCGGCCCCGTCACCAGCCAAATCGCGGGTGAGTCGGCCTGTGTCAGGGCGCAATCGTTGGGCACAAAGGCCAACCCCTGCCGCTTCAGCGCGCGTTCCACCACCGGATGCCGCCCGCCCTGCACCACAAAGGCGCGGCTGTCATCCACCACCGGGGCGCACCAGTCTTCCGCCACGGCCAAATCCGCCAAAGCCGCCGCCAGATCCAGTTCCGCCAATCCCCGCGCCGCGCCCGCAATCGCCGCCGCCTGCGCCAGTACCGCGGCCCGCAGCGCGTCGAAATGGGCCTTTTCCTGCTCCAGCGCCAGATTGCCCGCGTTCAGAATGCGGGTTTCCATCTCGGCCAGTTCCACCGTGGCAAAGCGCATCACATTGGCATTGGTCTGCCTGTGAATAAACCGCCCGCCGCCCAAAAGCTTGTCAGCATGGGTCGAGGTGACTTCGATGAAATACCCCAACACATTGTTATGCTTGATCTTTAGCGAAGATATCCCCGTCGCCTCTCTATACTCAGCCTGCATATCGCCCACCACGCCGCGCCCCTCATCGCGCAGTCGCCGCGTGGCATCCAATTCCCCGTCATGCCCCGTGGCAATATACCCGCCATCGCGCAGCAACAGCGGCGGCTCCGCCACCAAGGCGCGGTCCAGCAAATCCACCAGCGTCTCATGCCCCCGCAACGCAGCCAAAGCCTCGCCCAAGCCCTCTGGCGCCCCCGTCAGCGTAATCTGCGCCGCCTGCGCCAACCCAGCCCGAATGGCCGCCAAATCGCGCGGCCCCCCCCTGTCCAGCGCCAACCGCGACAAAGCGCGGTCCATATCCGGCACCATCCGCAGGGCCGCACGCAGGTCGTGGCGGGCACTGCCCTCAACCAGCCACCTCACCCCATCCAACCGCCGCGCTATCACCCCCAAATCGCGCGAGGGGCTGGAAAGCCGCGCCTCTAACAACCGTGCCCCCGCTGCCGTCACCGTGCGGTCCATCGCCGCCAGAAGTGACCCTTCCCGCCCGCCCGACAGCGCCTGCGTCAGTTCCAGATTGCGCCGTGTGGCGGCATCAATCTGCACCGTGCCGCCGCTCGCCTCGCGCACAGGCGGGCGCAGCAAGGGCAGGTTGCCACGCTGGGTCAGGTCAAGATAATCCACCACAGCGCCCATGGCTGACACTTCCGCCCGCCCAAACCCGCCAAAGGCCGCCAGCCCTGCCACCCCGAACAGGGCTGAAAGCCGCGCCTCGGCCCCCGCCGACTCAAAACTGCCCCGCGACAGCGTCGTCAAGGCCGCCCCCGCGTCGCGCACCACCTCGGCCCACACCCCCTCGCGCGCCTCTGATACCAGCACCTCGCGTGGCGCCAGACGCGCCAGTTCGGCAGAAAGCCGCGCCGCAGGGCACACCATCACGCGAAACTCTCCGGTCGAGATATCGGCCCAAGCCAAAGCCCCCTCGTCGCGCAGCTCGGCAAATGCGCACAGATAGTTCGACCGCCGCGCCTCTAGCAGGCTATCTTCCGTCAGCGTGCCCGGTGTCACCAACCGCACCACATCGCGCTTGACCACCGACTTATAGCCGCGCTTCTTGGCCTCGGCGGGGTCTTCCATCTGCTCGGCAATCGCCACGCGAAAGCCTTTGCGAATCAAGCCCAGCAGATACCCTTCCGAGGAATGCACCGGCACCCCACACATCTGGATCGGCTGGCCCTGATGCGTGCCGCGCTTGGTTAAGGCGATGTCCAACGCCTCCGACGCCTCAACCGCGTCTTGAAAGAACATCTCGTAAAAGTCGCCCATCCGGTAAAACAACAGCGCGCCCGGATAGCGGCCTTTGATGTCCAGATATTGCGCCATCATCGGCGTCACGTCGTCTTGCACGGGGCACCCCCAAGGTTGGCCCTGACCCTATCCAAGCCTTTCCTTCCCCGAAAGCCCCCCTTAACCTGATCCCCAAAAGGAGGCCCCATGACCGACAACGTTTCCACCCACCAAGCCGAAGATGACGCCCGCAACGAGGCGATCTTGATCTATGTGAACGGCCAGATCGTGCCCAAAGCGCAGGCCATGGTCTCGGTCTATGACAGCGGCTTCATGCTCGGCGATGGCGTGTGGGAGGGTATTCGCCTGTATGACGGCACATGGTCCTTTCTGGACGAACACCTCGACCGGTTGTTCGAGGCCGCAAAGGCCATCGACATCGACATCGGACTAACCCGTGCGCAACTGGTGCAGGCGATGCGTGACACCCAAGCCGCCAACGCCATGACCACCGATGCCCACGCCCGCCTGATGGTCACGCGCGGCGTAAAAACCCGCCCCTTCCAGCACCCCAAACTGTCCCAGCGCGGCCCAACCGTTGTTATCATCATGGAACACAGCCGCCCCAAACTGCCCCGCCCCATCCGCCTTGCCACCGTGCCCCACCTGCGCGGCCTGCCCATGACGCAAGACCCCAAGCTCAACAGCCATTCCAAGCTGAACTGCATCCTCGCATGCATCGCCGCCGAAAAAGCCGGCGCGGACGAGGCGCTGATGTTAGACACCCACGGCTTCGTCAACACCACCAACGCCTGCAACTTCTTCATCGTCCGCAAGGGCCAAGTGTGGACCAGCACAGGCGATTACCGCATGAACGGCATCACCCGCCAAAAGGTGATCGACCTGTGCCGCGCCAACGCCATCCCCGTGTTTGAACGCAACTTCACCCTTGTAGACACCTACAGCGCAGACGAGGCCTTCCTGACCGGCACCTTCGGCGCGCAAACCCCCGTCAGCACCATCGACGGCCGCACCATCGGCACCGGCGAGATGGGCCCCATAACCCAACGCCTCCGCACCCTTTACAAAGATTTGGTCGGCGCATGACCCCCCGCACCCCCCTTTCATACTTGCCCAAATATCCCACGGGGGCGCGGGGGTGTGAAACCCCCGCTTTCGCCACACAGGGGGCACAATGACCCCCGACCCCAAACGCATCGCCATGTGGTCAGGCCCGCGCAACCTGTCCACCGCGCTAATGTACGCTTTCGCCGCACGCGGCGATTGCGCTGTCTGGGACGAACCCTTTTACGCGGCCTATCTGGCCGCCACGGGCATAGATCACCCCATGTCCGCCGAGGTGATCGCCGCAGGCCAACCCGATCCGGCCAAAGTCGCCCAAGCCTGCCTGGGCCCCATCCCCGCCGGACAGCCGCTGTTCTACCAAAAGCACATGACCTTGCACATGATCCCCGCCTTTGATCGCGGTTTCATGCGCGGATTGACCAACGTCTTCCTGATCCGCCACCCCGCCCGCGTTGTGGCCAGCTATTCCAAGAAACGCGAAAGCCCTACCTTGGCGGATATCGGCTTTGTCCAACAGGCAGAGCTTTTCGACCAAGTGGCCCAGTGGCAAGGCACAGCGCCGTTGGTGGTGGACAGTTTCAATATCCGCGCCCAACCCCGCGAAACCCTGACCAAGCTTTGCACCGCACTGGATATTGCCTTTACGCCCGCCATGCTGTCTTGGCCCGCAGGCCCCAAGCCCTTTGACGGCGTCTGGGCCCCGCATTGGTACAACGCCGTGCACCAATCCTGCGGCCTTGACGACCCCGAGGGCCCCTTGCCCGACCTGCCCGCCGCTTTCCAAGAACTGGCCGATGCCGCGATGCCGCATTACGAAAAGCTCGCAGCCCTTGCCATCACATGACAAAGGCCGGGGAAATCCCCGGCCTTTTGAACACCCGCCAAAACTAGCTTACTTCACCCGCGCATTGCGCGCCGCGATCAGCTTCAACCGCAGCCCGTTCAGCGTGATAAAGCCCTGCGCGTCTTTTTGGTCATAAGCCCCCGCGTCTTCTTCAAACGTGACGTGCTTTTCAGAATACAGCGACTCTGCCGACCAGCGCGCCACCGTGCGCGCCGACCCCTTGTACAGCTTGACCCGCACCGTGCCCGACACATGCTCTTGGCTTTTGTCGATCAGGGCCTGCAGCATCTCGCGCTCCGGCGAGAACCAAAAGCCGTTGTAAATCAACTCGGCATAGCGCGGCATGATCGAATCTTTCAGATGCCCCGCGCCGGAATCCAGCGTGATCTGCTCAATCCCGCGGTGCGCTTCCAGCAAGATCGTCCCGCCGGGGGTTTCATAAACCCCGCGCGATTTCATGCCGACAAAGCGGTTTTCGACCAGATCCAAACGGCCCACGCCATGCTTGCCGCCCAATTCGTTCAGCTTGGTCAAAATCGTGGCAGGTGACATGGTTACGCCGTCAATCGCCACCGCATCGCCGGCTTTAAAGGTGATCTCGACCATTTCGGCCTGATCGGGGGCCTCTTCGGGGCTGACCGTGCGCTGATACACAAACTCTGGCGCTTCTTCCGCCGGATTTTCCAGAACCTTCCCCTCAGACGAGGTATGCAGCAAATTCGCATCCACCGAGAACGGCGCTTCGCCGCGCTTGTCTTTGGCGATGGGAATCTGGTTCGCCTCGGCAAATTCCAGCAGTTTCGTGCGCGAGGTCAGATCCCACAGCCGCCACGGCGCAATGACCTTGATAGCCGGGTCCAGCGCCGCTGCCGACAATTCAAACCGCACCTGATCGTTGCCCTTGCCCGTGGCCCCATGCGCCACCGCATCGGCCCCCGTTTCATGCGCAATCCGCACCAGATGCTGCGAGATCAGCGGGCGCGCGATAGATGTGCCCAGCAAATACAGCCCTTCGTACAACGCATTGGCGCGGAACATCGGAAAGACGAAATCGCGCACGAATTCCTCGCGCACATCCACGATATGGATGTTTTCCGCCTTGATCCCCATCAAAATCGCCTTTTGCCGCGCAGGTTCCAGCTCTTCGCCTTGGCCTAGGTCGGCGGTAAAGGTCACCACCTCGCAGCCATATTCCGTTTGCAGCCATTTCAGGATGATCGAGGTGTCAAGGCCACCGGAATAGGCCAGAACGACTTTCTTGGGCATGAAGGTGGACATAAGGGCGCTCCCACAGCAAAAACTGTGCGGGGTCTAGTGAGTTTTTCCCAAGGGAACAAGAACCATCGACAAAGCGCTTAGGCCCGAAGGGCGGAAAGTTTCAAACTGACGCAGGCAACCCGTGCCCCTTGGGGTGATTCGCCCTGATCCGGCGCTAAAGACCAGCCCTGCCCAAGGCACGCGCCAACATGGCCCTGTCGCCCACATTATCCAACAACGCCACCGCGGCCCGTGCGGGGGCCCAAATGGCGGTATGCCCCGCCTCGGACGGGGGGCCTTGGCACAGGGTGGGGCGCGCCACATAGATCGTGCAGACCTTTTCGGCCCACATGTCGTAGTCTGGCATATAGGTAAACCGCCGATAGGTGCCCAACCAGCGCGGCGGGCCGATATGCCAGCCGGTTTCTTCGTAAACCTCGCGGTGCAGGGCAGCAATCGGGGCCTCTCCCTTATCGATCCCGCCGCCGGGAAGCTGGTATTCGGGGATGGGTTCGGCCTGATGGGTCAGCAACACCTCGTCCCCGCGCAGCAACACGCCATAGACCCCCGGCCTGCGCCGATAGCTCTGCGCGGTCTTAACAGCCTCGCCATAGCGTCTGATCATGGCTTTCCCCCTTGGTGGTGCGGTTGCTCTGCCTATATAGGCGCGGTATGCCAAGCTTGGCACCTTAAGGAAACCCCATGGCCTCTGGACCCACCATCACTTGGGACGACACTGTCCTGCCCTTTCAGCTGGATGTCAGCGACATTCGCGGCCGTGTTGTCCGTTTGGACGGCGCGTTGGACGAGATTTTAAGCCAGCACCAATACCCGCCCCAGATCGAAGCGCTGGTGGCAGAGGCGGCTTTGCTGACGGCGTTGATCGGCCAATCCATCAAACTGCGCTGGAAGCTGTCGCTTCAGGTGCGCGGCAAAGGGCCGGCACGGCTGATTGCGACCGATTACTACGGCCCAAGTGATGAGGGCGAACCCGCCCGCATCCGCGCCTATGCCAGCTATGATGCCGACAGGTTAGACCCTGACGCCTCAGCCTATTCGCAAGTCGGCGACGGCTATTTTGCCGTGATGCTGGATCAAGGCGCAGGCATGACGCCCTATCAGGGCTTTACCCCCATCGCGGGCCATTCGCTGTCTGACTGCGCGCAGACCTATTTTGCGCAGTCCGAACAACTGCCCACCCGCTTTGCCCTGACCTTTGGCAAAAGCCAGATGCCCGGCCAGCCCGCACAATGGCGCGGCGGCGGGGTGATGCTGCAGCATATGCCGCAGGTCGGCCAAAGTGTCGCCTCTCCCGAAGGGACGGGCGAGGGCGGGTTGCTGACCCATACCGACATTCTGGCCGGTGAGCCTGCCGAAAACTGGACCCGCGTTAACGCTTT
>JBAXLX010000146.1:0-8252 GCA_037134595.1 Pseudomonadota bacterium | reverse complement strand
CCGGAATTGATCACATCACGGACTTCACCACGGCCAGCGACCACATCAGCTTGTCCAAAGCCATATTCACCGGGCTGGGTGCTGTGGGAACGCTTGGATCAACTGCCTTCTATGCGGCAGCTGGTGCCACCACGGGGCATCTTGCAACAGATCGGGTGATATACAACACAAACACGGGGGCGTTGTACTACGATGCCGATGGCTTAGGGGGCGCTGCCGCCGTCCAAATCGGTGTCTTGGACAATCACCCAACGCTTGCTTACACGGATGTTCTGATATTCTGACTTTTTTGGCGGTAGAACGTTTAGAGACTATGGCGATTGCTGTCGCATTTAGGCAGCAGTCGCACAACAAATGCATGATGCGAGGCCGTCGGCGTCTGCTGCGTGGAAGTCCATCACATAAGCCATTATGATCCCTTTAAGTCGGACCCTGTAGATTATGTGATGGAGATCTTAAGCACTATAATAGTGTATCACGTGCCCTTCTTGTCGCCCACCACGCTGGCCAGCAAGGCACGATTGTCGTCCAGCATGGCGGCCCAGTTCTTGGCGCGGAACAGTTGGCCGATCACTTTGACTGCCTGCATCATGCTTTCCGGCGCGGTGGGTTGATTGCCAAAAACAGCCTCGTTGGCCAGCAGCATTGCCTTGGTATAAACATAACAGTTGTGGTTGGTCAGCACAGCGTCACCAAAGGCGTCGATGGTCCGTATCGCCTGCTTTTTTGCATTGCGGTTAAGATCGCGCCCGGAAAGCAGGCGTGCGATGGGGCTTTCCATGGGAACCGGCATGTGTGTCGGGTGGCCGATGTGAAGGGCAAACGGATCGTCCATTTTGCCCAAACCATAGCCCAAAGGTGCTTTGAGGGTCTTGATGGCCCAGCCTTTTTTGAACGTGTTGTCGTAGTGCGTCAGCGACGCATACTGGCTCGTCTTGCCAGCAACTTGGTAAGGGCTGCTGCTGTCGTAGGTGATGGTGAACTCAGGATTGACGGTTTCACGCACAGCCCGTTGGATCGCGGTAAGGATGGGGGCCCAGCGAGGCTGGCTCAGCACAAGCCCATCCCCTGCCGCACAAGCGTTCACCGTTACGCCGAATGTCTGGCGCTCTGCCACAATCCGCGCATTGATCTCATCGCGCCAGCGTCGCAGCCCGTTGGTTCGGATGTCGACCCTTTAGTCGTTGAAAAACACCACCCTAGTCGCCATCGTAAACCTCATACCTAATCTCCATCAGGCGTGGCATCACAGGTCAGGCGAAGATCGGCAAGGTGAGGGCCAAGATGCACATACAACGCAATTATAGAGGAAACCGGCTGAGCTAATCGCAAGCAAACGCCCGTTTGCACGGCGCAAAATGTCAAAGTGGTATGCGGACGGCCTGAAGGCACTTAAAGAGCGGCCCTACTGGACAGATCGTATTCTTTAGGGTATACATGCTTACTTTAGAGAAAAAAATCCTTCGCAAACATCATTAGTTAAACACAGGATGCGGAAATGTGGTTCCAAAAGAGGGACGGGGGCGGAGTGATACGCAGGCTGGCAGAACTTGGAAAGAGGATATTCCCTAAGCAACAATTGGTTGATTATCGTCAGACCCTTAAAGATAGGTTCTTTAGGATTTCCAATGTTGCGGACCTAAAAAAGTTTGAAAATGCTCTCGACAAGGACGACCCATTTTCAATGGCGCTTGCATTTTTGATCAAAATGACTTTTGATCGATCCAAGCACGGTGAGAATGGTTCTTTTTTTGCGCCACGAGAAGTCTTGTCTGAAGATCTGTCTTCAGCAGTTCTTGGCAACAGTCCTATTGTATTCCTGGGAACCAATGAATGGGCAATCAAGCCATACCTCTCTAAAGCTCAACATATGCTTCAAATTAAGAAGTATTGTGATCATATCAATAACATACGAAATATTTTTTCTGATAAGAAAATTGTGTTGTCAGTGATCCCAGAGAAAGATTATGTGATTGATAAAATTTTTTATAAAAGTGAACGATTTTTCGCGATGGATGAAGCTATTTCTGATTTTTCTACGACCTGCTCTAAATTAGGAATCGCCTTCGTTTTCAATGAATATATTGCAGAGCTTCGTCACGATCAGGATATAGGGGCGTTCAATTATCCAGACTCGCATTTGCCCAGCCTCCATTACCTTCATATATTTGAAAATGTCATCAAGAAACTCGGTCTTGATACGCCTTACAATTTGGAAAATTTCTCTTTCAAGGACGACACTTTATATGGCGATCTTGCTTTGAAATTTGGTAAGTCTAAAGTAACGCCGGTAAATGTTCAGACCCCGTGTGTTCGAAATGAGGATTTGACGATCATAGCCGGAACCCCGTCGTTTGGCTCGCCGCTCGGGACAACTTGGCAATCTATAGAAAATAGAAATGCACTTATAACGGGTAAGGTGCTTATTCTGGGCGATTCGCACTCCTCCATCCTTGCTCAGAAAAAGCTGACATATCTGTACGCAACTACTTTCGAGCGTTGCGATTTCTTCTGGAACCCTCTCGGCACGCGCTCAATTCCAGAAAAAACAGACGCTGATTTTGTTATTCTTGAAATTTCTCAACGATTCCTTTTTTGAAGCAACCTATGAGGCAAACACTGTGACGATTTACATTCATGTTGGCTTTCCAAAATGTGGATCTACGTCGATACAACGATCGATCCGGAGCGGTTCGGGGATTTTTTATCCGCGCGCCGGGACACATGGCCGTGACTCAGAACACATTTCCTTGGCGCTTTTTTTAACAGGAATAGATAGTTACACTCGAAAATTTCTTTCCGACGAGTGGGTTGAGTGGCAACACAGACTGATGATGAAGCAAATAGGGTTATCGGGCCAGAACGTATTTCTAAGTTCCGAGCGCCTTGCCGCGTTAAATGATCAGCAGATACGGACGCTTAAGTCAGTTTTCTATAATCATGACGTCGAAATTGTCTTCGTTGTCAGAGATAGAGAAAAGTATTTTCGATCAACCTGGCGCCATTTGGTTTTTACCCATGATTATCCTAATGACTATGATTTTTTCCGAGAGAAGATGAATAACTTTGACTTTGACACAGTGATAGCTAAATTTAGGAAGGAATTTCCGGTCCATGTTTTCAGTTTGGATGACGAAGGTTTAGAGCGTGGGATCAAAAATCTGACAGGCGCCAATTTTACATTGCTCACTGAAAACTCTGGTTGCCCGTTCAGTCTTGCACAAGAGTTGCAACGGTTTCATAGTTTAATTGGCACTGCCGTGTTTAAAGATACCTTTACGTCAGCAGTAAAACAAAAGCTGAAAGTGTCGATGTTGACAGCATCCTCTGTCGCAGTGCATACAGATGGCTTTGAATCTTTTGGTTCAGGATTAAGATGATCAACCATGCGAGAGCGGTAGGCGCACAGGTGTCCCGTCTTGGAAGGTGATATTGATGTCATCGCTGCAACGCGTGATTTCTGGCAGATGCAAGCTATCACGAATTCCCAGCAAGGGTTGATCGAAGACTGGAAGATGGGCCAGATCCGCGCCTTACAGCAAACTGGCAGAAGCCGATTGCGTCTGTCCGGCCAAAACGAGAGCCTTGGTTCGATAAAGTGTCATCCAGAACAAAATTCCAGCCGCGCGTGGTGTGTTTGACACAACGAGCAGGGGCAACTGTCGCAGCGTGTTGAAGCTTTGGGCTTTGTCACCCCAAAAGGATGTCAATCTTGTCGCGGCGTTTGATGCGCTTACCGCGGCGTTTGGATCGGCAATGGCTTTTGCATTGGCCATAAAAAAGCACAAGGGGCAGTCTTCGGTATTGCGAGCAGCACGCTATTTAACCCCTATGACGCCCAGCAAAAGGTCAGCCGCTCAGTCCGCCAGAGAAAGCGGCGCGGTCAACGGTCTTCGTCGAAACATTGATCCATTCTGATCCATAAATACCAATGCACCAGGTTTTCAACCCCTGTTGGCGGATCTTGCTGTGCCAAGGCATGACCGATCAACGCGGACCCGTAGGGCTAAACTTGTGCGCGCTTGTAGTCAAAGATGAACTTTTTCCAGCGGCGGATTGTGTAGGTGCTGAAGATACCGTTCCTAAAGAAAGGGTCGTTCTCGATGTAGTCCACCGCGTCAGCCCGAGTGGCAAGGTCTACGATAAACAAAGCGCCGTCGGCGATATCGCTGTCATCTGGAAAACATCCGCCACTCGCAAGGATGAGGTGCGCGTGGTTCATCACATATTCGATGTGCAACGGGCGTATCTGAAGCTTCTTTTCCATGACGCCGGGATTATCGACCAATGTTATCATGAAGGCCATCTTCTTCTCCTTTGTGAATGTCAGAACGGGCCGCCATGACCCGTTCGTTTTCCCGCTGTCATCCCGCCAGGGCATTCGCAAAATGCCTGAGGACCGCATCCCTCACGGGGGACACCAACCTGCATCTCCGCGTGATTTGGGTGTCTCAATAGACGACAACAGCCCTTATCGACTTGCCCGCGTGCATCAGGTCAAACCCTTCGTTAATCCGTTCCAGCGGCAGCACGTGGGTGATCATCGGGTCAATCTCGATCTTGCCGTCCATGTACCAATCCACAATCTTGGGCACATCGGTGCGCCCGCGCGCCCCGCCGAAGGCTGTGCCTTTCCACACGCGGCCTGTCACAAGTTGGAAGGGCCGGGTTTCAATCACAGCGCCAGCGGGAGCAACGCCGATGATGATCGACTGACCCCAGCCGCGATGGGTGCATTCCAGCGCGTCACGCATCACTTTGACATTGCCGGTGCAATCGAACGAGTAATCCGCCCCGCCGATCTTATCAAACGGCGTCTTGGTCAGGTCGACCACCGCCTGCACCACGGATCCTTCGATCTTTTTGGGGTTGATGAAATGGGTCATCCCGAAGCGGCGGCCCCACTCCTCTTTGTCATCGTTCAGATCGACGCCGATGATCATATCGGCCCCGGCCATCCGCAGGCCCTGAATGACGTTCAAGCCAATCCCGCCCAAGCCAAAGACCACGGCCTTGGCCCCCGCCTCAACATTGGCCGTGTTCAGCACCGCGCCAATGCCCGTGGTCACCCCGCAGCCGATGTAGCAAATCTTGTCGAACGGCGCATCGTCGCGCACTTTGGCCAGCGCGATTTCCGGCACGACCGTGTGGTTGGCAAAGGTCGAACAGCCCATGTAGTGATAGATCGGCGTGCCATCCAGCATCGAAAAGCGGCTGGTGCCGTCGGGCATCAGCCCTTGGCCTTGGGTGGCGCGGATCGCGGTGCACAGGTTGGTCTTGCGCGACAGGCACGACGGGCATTCGCGGCATTCAGGCGTATAAAGCGGAATGACATGGTCGCCCACTTTGAGCGACTTCACCCCCGGCCCCACGGCAATCACAACGCCTGCACCTTCATGGCCGAGGATCGCGGGAAACAACCCTTCGGGATCGGCACCTGACAGGGTGAATTCGTCGGTATGGCAAATGCCGGTGGCTTTGATCTCGACCAGAACCTCGCCCTCTTTGGGGTCGGCCAAGTTCACTTCCATCACCTGCAAAGGCTGGCCTGCGGCAAGGGCTACGGCGGCACGGGTACGCATTTGGGTCTCCTGTCTTTTTGATGGGTCACGGCTGGGGCAGAGCGCGCCCGAAAGCAACGACCTTCGCGGCAGGTCTTGCTGCTTTTGGCCCGCCCCCCTGCCTGTTTGGGCTTTACGAGGCTTTATAGGCCGTGTGGCAGGCTTTGCAGGTGCCACCAATGGCCCCAAGACCTGCCGCGATGCTGTCAGCACTGGCGGTGTCCAAAGCTTCGGCCGCCTTGCCCAAGTCGCTGGCTTTGGCCGAAAAGTCGTCCCACGCTGTCCAGATGGAGTTGCTCGCATGGCTTGCAGGATCGTTTGCTTGGTTTTTGAAGACCACCAAAGTGCCTGCCGCATTGGCCACCAGCACCTGCTTGGCGGCTTCGGCGGCGGCGGCGTCAAACGCGATTTTGGCGCTGGCCATGCCGCCCAGTGTTCTTAGCGCAGCCCCATTCGAGGCCATAAGCTCTTGGCGCGCCTTCACATCTGGGTCAGACGCGCCCTCGGCAAGTGCTATGCCACCGGCAAAGATTAGGGCAAGAAACAGGGTTTGGCTGGAAAGCTTCATCGGGGATCGTCCTTTGGTAAACCGTTCACGCCATTCTAAGGCCGATTTGTGACGCAAGGGTAGCGTTTTTTCGAATTTCTGCTGCCTCTCGCGATCGTTATAAAAGGCGCCTTGGTCTGGGGCGGTTGCCCAACCGCCGTTCTACCGACTTGGCAAAATGGGAACAATATGCGAACATAGACCTATGTCCAACCGCCGAATCCTGTCTCTTTGGTTTCCCCGTCTGGCGGCAGAGCGTGCGTTGCGCCTGCGCCATGATGTGTTGCCGCTGCCCTTTGCGGTGGTGGCAGATCAGAACGGCGCGCAGGTGATTATCTCGCTCAATGGCGAGGGGCTGGCGGCGGGGCTGCGGCTGGGCCAGCCCTTGCGCGATGCCTCGGCCATGTGTCCGGGCCTTTTGACCCAAGCGGCTGATCCCTTGGCCGAGGCGGCTTTTCTGACGGTGCTGCGCCGCTGGGCGGGCAAGTTCAGCCCTTGGGTCGCCGAAGAGCCGCCCGCAGCGCTGGTGATCGACCTGACGGGCTGCGCGCATTTGTTTGGCGGCGAGGTGCCCTTGCTGGCGCAGGTGGAGGAAGATTGCGCAGGTCTGGGCTTAAGCGTGCGCGCAGGCATTGCCGATACGCGCGGGGCGGCTTGGGCCTTGGCGCGCTATGCGGGGCGGGTGGCAGAGCCTTTGCGCAACGGCGATGCGATTGACCAAGAGGCGCGCGCCACCCGCTCGCGTGCGGTCAAGCGGCGCGGTTGGGAGCGGGGCGGCGATGCGCCCGCTGCGGGGGCTGCTGCCCAGCCGCAGGGCATGATCGCCCAGCCCGGCCATCTGCGCCATGTGCTGGCCGACCTGCCCCTGCCCGCGCTGCGCCTGTCGGCCGAGGCGGTGGCGGGGTTGAACCGTCTGGGGCTGCGGCGGGTGGGCGATATTCTTGATCTGCCGCGCGCCGCCCTTGCGCGGCGCTTTGGCACCGACACGCTGCGCCGCGTGGATCAGGCGCTGGGGCTAGAGCCTGAACCCGTGGCCCCCGCCCGCGCGCCCTTGCACTTTGCCACCCGTCTGACCTTTCCCGACCCGATCGGCTTGACCGCCGATATCACCGCAGGGATTGACCGCATCCTGCCGCCGCTCTGCGACAAGCTGCGCGCCACAGCCCGCGGCCTGCGCCGCCTGCGGCTGGAAGCCTACCGCAGCGACAGCACGGTCGAGCGGATCGAAATCGGCCTTGCCCGCCCCGCCGACCGGGTCGAGGCGATCCGCCCGCTGATCTTGCTGAAGCTTGACAGCATAGACGCAGGCTTTGGCATCGACTGCCTTCGGCTAGAGGCGTTGGACACCGAACCGCTGCACCCCGTCCAGCATCGCGGCCACGGCGAGGCTTCGGCTGCCGCCACAGCCCGGCAAAGCTCCGATCATGCGCTGGCCGATCTGATCAGCAAACTGGGCACCAAGCTTGGCGCGGAAAACGTCACGCGCCTGCATCCGGGCGAAAGCCATATTCCCGAAAAGGCGGCGCAAACCCTGACGGCTGCGTGGTCTGACCCCCACCCCGCCCCGTGGCCCGCCCCCCGCGCGCCCCGCCCGCTGACCCTGTTTCACCCCGAACCTGTCAGTGCCCCGCAAGACCCCACCCCTCCCGCGCAATTTCGCTGGCGCCGCCGCGATCTGGTCACCCGCGTGGCCATAGGCCCCGAACGCATCAGCCCCGAATGGTGGCTGGACGATCCCGACTGGCGATCCGGCCCGCGCGACTATTGGCGGGTCGAGGTCGAGGGGGGCGAGCGTTTGTGGCTGTACTATGCCCACGGTGCGGATATGTCGGGGGGCTGGTTCTGTCAGGGTCTTTTCGCCTAAGCGTTGCGGATGGTGCGGCGTTGCGGCCTCCGGCGGGGATATTTGGGCAAGTCTGAAAGGGGCAAGGCTTTTTGGGGCCTTTCAGGGCGGCGCACCAAGGTTCGCCCTGCTAGGCTTGGCCGCCCAAGCGGCGCAAGATAGCTAAACTGGCGAAACCGTCCGGCACCAAGCCGGACGCTGTTTGAAAGGCCCGCAGGGCGCTTTGGGTGCGCGGGCCGATGCGGCCATCGGCATCGCCTGTGTCAAAGCCTGCCTGCGTCAGGCGGTTTTGCAAGGCAAC
>JBAXLX010000145.1:0-8356 GCA_037134595.1 Pseudomonadota bacterium | reverse complement strand
CTGGCAAGCCCTCGCCCGTCAGGGCCGAGATGGCGTAAACATTCGCACGGTTGGATAGGTTGGCGTCCAAGGCGGCGCGCGCTTCGGGGGTGACAAGGTCAAGCTTGTTCCAAACCTCGATCTGCGGCGTGTCGGCGGATACGCCAAGCGAGGTGAGAATATCCGCCACATCCGCCGCCTGTTCTGCCGTTTCAGGGTGCGAGATGTCGCGGACATGGGCGATCAGATCGGCTTCCAGCACCTCTTCCAGCGTGGCGCGAAAGGCTGCGACCAGCGCCGTCGGCAGGTCAGAGATAAAGCCCACCGTATCGGATAAAATCCCCTTGCGCCCCGAGGGCAGCGTGATGCCGCGCATGGTGGGGTCAAGGGTGGCAAACAGCATATCCTTGGCCAGAACCTCGGCCCCCGTCATGCGGTTGAACAGCGTTGACTTGCCCGCGTTGGTATAGCCCACCAAGGCCACAATCGGAAACGGCACCTTGCGGCGCGAGGCGCGGTGCAATTCGCGGGTTTTGACCACCTGCGCCAATTGGCGCTTAAGCTTGATCACCTCGTCATCAATGGCGCGCCGGTCGGTTTCGATCTGCGTCTCGCCCGGCCCGCCCACAAAGCCAAAGCCACCGCGCTGGCGTTCCAAATGGGTCCAAGCCCGCACAAGGCGCGAGCGTTGGTACGACAGGGCGGCCAGTTCCACTTGCAACACACCCTCGCGGGTGCGCGCACGGTCGGCGAAAATCTCAAGGATCAAGCCGGTGCGGTCCAACAGCTTGACGCCCCATTCCTTTTCCAGATTGCGCTGCTGCACGGGGCCCACGGTGCCATCGACCAGCACCAGATCAATCTTTTCGTCCTTCAGAAGCTTTTTGATCTCTTCCACCTTGCCCGTGCCAAACAACAGGCCAGGGGCCACTTTTGACAAGCGCACAATCTGCGCGCCGATCACATCCAAACCCGGCAGGGCGGCTGCCAAAGACACAGCCTCGGCCAGCCCGTGTTCGGGCAGCCGGCGCTTGCGGTCGGATTTGACAGCCGGATGCAGCACATAGGCGCGGGTCAGCGCCTCGGCGGTGTCATGGGTTGTGCGCGCAAGGCGCGGAGCTTGGACAGCGTCTTCGCCCTCTTCGGGCTCACCGCTCACTCTTCGCCTTCGTACAGGCTGATGGGCGCGCCGGGCATGATGGTGGATATGGCGTGTTTATAGACCAATTGGCTTTGTCCGTCGCGGCGCAGCAAGACGCAGAAATTGTCAAACCACGTGATCATGCCTTGCAGCTTTACGCCGTTGATCAAGAAAATCGTGACCGGTACTTTCGCTTTTCGCACGTGATTCAGAAAGGCGTCTTGTAAATTTTGCTTGTCGGCAGCCATTTTTCTAGCCCTTGTTTTTGTCGTTTGGTGGGTTGGAATTCACTTTTGAAGCGCGCGCAAAGCGGCTTGCCAACCACAGCGCAAGTATGGCCCTGCCGTTTGCCAGTTTCCAGCGCTTAATTGTCGCCCTCGTCTTCCCCGCCCCTGCCAGAGGTGACAACGCCCAAAGACTTCAACTTTCTGTGCAAAGCTGACCGCTCCATCCCAACAAAACCAGCGGTTTTCGAGATATTGCCGCCAAAGCGGTTGATCTGGGCCAAAAGATACTCCCGCTCAAACACCTCGCGCGCCTCGCGCAGCGGCAGGGTGGCGATGGTGGCACCCATCACAAAGCGGCCCCCCGAATCAGCGGGGCTTTCCTGCCCGGGCAATTCATGCGCTGGAATCGGGCCAGTGCCATCGCCCAAAATCAGCACGCGTTCGATGACATTACGCAATTGGCGCACATTGCCCGGCCATGTCATGGTTTGCAGCAAGGCTTCGGCATCGCTTGACAAGGTGCGCAGCGGCAAGCCTTGGGTGCGGTTGAACATCTCGATAAAATGGGCGGTGAGTTCGGGAATATCCTCGCGCCGTTCTTCTAAAGAGGGCACTTGGATCGGCACCACGTTCAACCGATCAAACAATTCCTGCCGAAAGCGGCCTTGGGCAATTTCGCTGCGCAAATCGTGCGAGGTGGACGAGATCACCCGCAAATCTACGCGCACTTTATCGGAACCGCCCACGCGGGTGAATTGCTGTTCGGTCAGAACGCGCAAAATCTTGGATTGGGTGCCCAGTGGCATATCGGCCACTTCGTCAAAATACACCACACCGCCATGCGCTTGTTCCAACAAGCCCTTTTCCACCCCGCGCTCAGAGGTTTCGCGGCCAAAAAGCACATCCTCCATCCGCTCTGGTTCAATCGTCGCCGATGAAACCGAGATAAAGGGTGCTGCGGCGCGGGTGGAATTGGAATGCACAAAGCGCGCGGCCAGTTCCTTGCCCGATCCGGCGGGGCCCGTCAGCAAGACGCGGCCGTTGGATTTTGTGACCTTATCCAATTGCGATTTCAACAGCTTAAAGGCAGGGCTTGATCCAAGCAGGTCGGATGATGTCACATCGCGGCGGCGCAGATCGGCATTCTCGCGCCGCAGCCGCGATGTTTCCATCGCGCGGCTGACGACGACCAAAAGCTGGTCGATGTTGAAGGGCTTTTCAATAAAGTCGTAAGCGCCTTGTTTGATCGCCGCCACCGCGATTTCGATATTGCCATGGCCCGAGATAATCACCACTGGCACATCGGGATTGTCGCGCTTGACCGCTTTTAAAATGTCGATCCCGTCCATCCGGCTGTCTTTCAGCCAGATATCAAGGATCATCAAAGATGGCACCTCGTCGTTGATCGCACGCATGCAGTCGTCGGAATTGCCCGCCAGACGAATGCGATAGCCTTCGTCTTTGAGAATATCACCGACCAGATCGCGGATGTCTTTTTCGTCGTCGACAATCAAAATATTGGTCATGCGTCCCCCGATTGGGCTTGGCTGCGGCCAGCGACAGATTTGGTGCGGGTGGCGCGGGGCAGACGGATTTCCGCCATAGCCCCCGCGTGGGTGTTGCCGTCAAAGACAGGCGCGTCCATCAAGGTCAGCGTGCCGCCGTGTTCTTCGATGATTTTCTTGACGATCGGCAGGCCCAACCCCGTGCCCTTTTCGCGCGTGGTGATATAAGGTTCAAACAGGCGCGAGCGGTCGGGCGGCAAGCCCGTGCCATTGTCCGCGATGCGGATCAGCGAATAGCCCTCGCGCGCGTCTAGGCTGACGCGAATTTCGGCGGAAAAGGCCGGATCATTGCCCTTTTCGCGCTTTTCTTCAATGGCTTCGCCAGCGTTCTTGATCAAGTTTGTCAGGGCTTGCCCGATCATCGTTGCATCAATTTCAATCATATCCGGCCCATCGGGAAGCGTGCTTAAGAACGACACCCCCGGTTGACCGTTTTCTTGCAGCATCACAGCCGCCTTGACCAAAGCCTTAAGGTCGGTTTCGCGCCGATCCGGTTCGGGCATGCGGGCAAACTTGGAAAACTCGTCCACGATGCGGCGCAGGTCGTTGGTTTGGCGGATGATGACATCGGCATATTGTTCAAGCTCTTCGGGATCGCAGACTTGGGTGCGGTATTTGCGCCTTATGCGTTCGGCGGAAAGCTGAATGGGCGTCAGCGGGTTCTTGATCTCATGCGCGATGCGCCGCGCCACATCGCCCCAAGCGGCCATGCGTTGGGCCGAAACAAGGTCGGTCACATCGTCAAAGGCCACCACAAACCCTTCAACTCCGCCATCCGCGCCGTGCCGTTCGCTCATCCGCACCAACAGGCTTTCCAGCTTGCCGCGGCGTGACAGGCGGACCTCTTCTTGCAGCACGGCCCCCGTGTCAGATTGCAGGCGGTCAAACAGCGCGGACAGTTCGGGCACCACTTGGCCCAGCGTCAGATCGGGCGCGGGTTCGCCGGTAAGGTCGAGCATGCGCATTCCGGCGCGGTTGACAAATTCGATGCGGCCTTGCGCATCAAGCCCGATCACCCCCGCCGTGATGCTGGACAGCACCGAGTCAAACAGCCGTCTGCGCAATTCGGTTTGGCTGTGGCCCGCCATCAGCGCCGTGCGCTGGCCTTTCAACTGGCGGGTCATCTGGTTGAACAGGCGGCCCAGCATGGCGATTTCGTCATCGCTTTCCTCTTCGGCCACCTGCACATCCAGATCACCCGCCCCCACGCGCTGCGCAGCCCCCGCCAAGCGCCCGACAGGGCGGGCAAGGCGTTCGGCAAACCACAGCCCGCCCCAGACGGCGGCGATGATCAGGATGACGACAAAGCCCAGATACAACAGGCCAAAGTTGAACAACACCTTGCCGCGGTCGCTTTCAAGCTGCTGGTACAGCGTGGCCGTCTGCTGGGTTTCATCCAGCAAGCCCAAAATCTTGCCATCGACCTTGCGCGAGACATACAGCAGACGGTCAGGAAAATTGACCAGATTGACCAAGGCGCGCAGTTCGGAATTGGGCCAGTCTTGGATCAAGACCACCTCGCCCGCCTTCGCCCGCATGATTTGGGCGGCGGTGGGTTTTTCAAAATCGAACAGGTAGCTTTTCTCGCCGCGAATTTTCAACGTTCCGGTGGCGGTGATGACGTAGACTTCCTTTAAACCGCGCTGAATAGACCCTTGCCCCGCCACCAAAACCGGCCGCATCGCGCCGTCATCGGCGAGCGGATTTTGGTTTTGCGCCGCCTGCAAAATCTGGGCCAATCCCTGCGCGTCTTGGGTGAGGGTGGTGCTTTGCTCGACCTCATAGGCTTGGGCGGCCTCAAGCGAGGCGCCCACGACCGAGCGGACGCGATCTGAAAACCAGCCCTCTAGCCCGATATTGACCGTCAAGACGCCAAAGACCGCCACCAGAACGGTGGGAATAAGCGCCACAATGGCAAAAACCCCCGTCAGGCGGAGGTGCAGGCGTGATCCGGCTGATTGGCTGCGCCGGTCCGACACCATCTGCACCACGCGCCGCAGCACCAAAGCCGCCAGCACCAGCACATAGACCATATCGCCCAGCAAGATCAGCCGCAGCGTCGGCGAGGAGGCCCCTTGGTTCAAAGGCCCCAGCGCCAAAAAGGTCGCAACCGCCATGACAGGGCCCAAAAACACCAGCCCCAGCGTCAGGCCGGTTTGCACCTGCCTGATCCGGCTGACCCGAGACAGGGCATTCGCCCATGCCGAAATGCCACTGTCCTGCCTCAAACCGCGTCCTTACTTGGGGCGGGCGTGCAGGCCAGCCAAATTTAGGGTGCCTTCAAGTCTACAACCCAAAAGACACACTTATGTGGCAGTATTACATCAGCTTGCGGCGGCGTGTCACGCGGATATCCAGATCGGTGATCTTCTTGCGCAAGGTGTTGCGGTTGATCCCCAACAGATCGGCGCATTTGGCTTGGTTGCCAGCGGTGGCATCCAGCGCAATCTCGATCAAGGGCAGTTCGATTTCGCGCAAGATGCGGTCGTACACGCCATCTGGCGGCAACTGGCCATTGTGCAGATCGAAATAGCGTTTCAGGTGGCGCGCCACCGATTGCGACAGCTTTTCATTCTCGACAGCGCCAGCGCGGCTGGGTTCAGCCGCTTGCGGGCCGCCCAAAACAGCTTCAAGCTCTGGCCCGCCGATGTCGGGTTCAGACGATGTCACCAGCAACCGCTTGAGCACATTTTCCAACTGGCGCACATTTCCCGGCCAAGGAAAGGCGCGCAGGATGTTGCGGGCGGGTTGGGAGAGGCGGCGGGTCATGCCCATCTCGCGCTCGGCGCGGGTCATGAAATGATCGGCCAACAGGTTGATGTCTTCGACCCTTTCGCGCAAGGGGGGCACGTTGAAGGACACGCCGCCCAAGCGGTAGTACAGGTCTTTGCGCAACCGCCCCTCTTCCACCCGCAGCGCCAGATCGGCTTGCGAGGTGGCCAGAACGCGCGGGGCATGGTCATCGGCCACATCCAGCATCCGCACCAAGCGGGCTTGGCCGTCATCGTCAAAATCAGCCACTTCGTCGACCAGCAGGGTGCCGCCACGCGCCTTGGCAACAAGGGTGGCGATGCCGTCCACTCCGGCCAGATCGGCGGCTTGGGCGACCACAAAGGGCTGGCTGCGGCGGTCGGAAAAATCGTGGATCGCGCGGGCGATCAGGCTTTTGCCGGTGCCCGATTCGCCGGTGATCAGCACGGGCAGGTCGGTGTTCATCACCTTGGCCACCAGCCGGTACAGGGCCTGCATGGCAGGCGTGCGCCCGACCAAGGGCAGATCATCCCCCGGTTCACGCACCACATTGACCACCGCCGCCGCCACCCTGCGCTTGGACTCCAGCGCGCGCGCAGATCGCTTCATCAGATCGGGCAGATCGAAGGGTTTGGGCAAGTAATCAAAGGCCTCGGCCTCGGCGGCTTGAATCGCTGTCATGATGGTATTTTGCGCCGAAATCACGATCACCGGCAGGCCGGGGCGGATGCGCGCGATACGGGGCAAGGCCTCCAGCCCGTTGCCATCGGGCATGATCACATCCGAGATGATCAGATCGCCCTTGCCCTCTTCCACCCAACGCATCAGCGTCATCAGGCTGGATGTGGCATGAACCTTGCATCCGGCCCGTGTGAGGGCTTGGGTCAGCACCGTGCGGATCGTGCGGTCGTCATCGGCGACCAGTACAGTGCCATCCATCTTATGTCTCCTTTACCTTTTCTTTGGGCGCAAGCGGTAGGGAAATGCGAAACACCGTGCGGCCGGGAACAGAGTCAGCCCCGATCAAGCCGCCGTGGTCAGTGATAATTTTGGACACCAGCGCCAGCCCCAACCCCGTGCCATTCTCGCGCCCCGATACGAAGGGTTCGAAGATATCGGCGGCAATGTCGGGGGGGATGCCGGGGCCATCGTCGATGATCTCAATCTGCAAAGGCAGGCTGGCGCCTGACCCATCCTTGCGCCGCAACCGCAGCGACAGGTCGTAAAAGGTACGCAGGCGGATGCGGCCTTGGCGGTCGCGACTGGCCTCGGCGGCGTTTTTGATCAGGTTGAGGAAAACCTGCATCAACTGGTCAGGATCGGCCCAAGTGGCGGGCAGCGAGGGGTCGTAATCTTCGACAATCAGCATATGGCTGGCATAGCCCATCAGGGCTGACCGGCGCGCACGGTCTAGGGCGTCATGGATGTTTACGGCCCGCGCCTCGGGCGGGCGCAGGTTGCCGAATTGCTCGACCTGTTCCAGCAGTTTGACGATGCGGCGGGTTTCTTCGACGATCAGGTCGGTCATCTCGCGGTCTTCGGGCGACAGGTTCATCGACAAAAGCTGGGCTGCGCCGGAAATGCCCGCCAAAGGGTTCTTGATCTCATGCGCCAGCATTTCGGCCATGCCGATCGCCGACTTGGCCGCAGCCGAGGCAGTGCGCGTGCGCCCGATCCGCTCGGCCATCACGCGCGGCGAGATCAGCAGCAGGATTTGCGCAGGGTCATCCTGCAGCGGGGCCATTTGCAACAGGCAATGGGGCAAGGTGCGCTCTGGCGTGGTGAGGGTGACATCGTTGATATTCACATCTGACTGGTTGGCCCGCGCCCGCGCCAAGGCCGCATCCAACGGCACATCGGCTTTCAGCTTGTCGGTTAAGGCGTGGTGCAACAGGCTTTTAGACGAGGCGTTCAGGAAAGTTTCCGCCGCAGGATTGGCCGCGACAATGGTGTTGTCGGCATCAATCAACAAGGCGGGCATCGGCAAAGAGGCCCAGATGGCGTCGAACGGGGCAATGGGGGTCATGCCGCTTGCCTTTCGCCGCTGGTAAAGATTCGATCAATCAGATGCAGCACTTGTGCGGGGCTTGGGGCCAACACCAGCGCCTCACGGTGGGCGGCAAGGCCTGCGGCCTCTAGATACCAGCCCAGATGCTTGCGGGCACACCGTGCGCCCAATTCCGTTCCGTAAAAGCCAAGCATCGCTTCGTAATGGCCCGCAACCAGGGCGGCCAAATCCGCACCCTGCGGCACTTTGGGCGCAGGTGTTCCGTGCAAAGCCTGCGAAATTTGCGCCAGAACCCAAGGCGCGCCCTGCGCCCCGCGCCCGATCATCACACCGTCAGCGCCCGATTGGCGGAGCGCCTCAGCCGCCGTTGCGGCATCGACGATATCGCCATTGGCAATCACGGGGATCGACACCGCCTCCTTCACCGCCGCAATCGCCGCCCAATTGGCGCGGCCCTTGTACAACTGGCAGCGGGTGCGGCCATGCAGGGTGATCATGGCGATGCCCGCCGCCTCCGCCCGCCGCGCCAGTTCTGCCGCGTTCAGGCTGGCGTCATCCCAGCCTAGCCGCGTTTTCAGCGTAACTGGCACATCCACAGCGCCCACCACCGCCTCGATCAGCTTCAGCGCAAGGTCCAGATCGCGCAGCAGCGCCGCGCCACAGGCCCCAGAGGTCACCCACTTGG
>JBAXLX010000144.1:0-8382 GCA_037134595.1 Pseudomonadota bacterium | reverse complement strand
CCGCATCAACATCGTCGACACCCCCGGCCACGCCGATTTCGGTGGCGAGGTGGAGCGGATTCTGTCGATGGTCGACGGGGTGTGCCTGTTGGTGGACGCCGCCGAAGGCCCGATGCCGCAGACCAAATTCGTTCTGGCCAAGGCCCTTGCCTTGGGCCTGCGCCCGATTGTGGTGCTCAACAAGGTCGATAAGCCCGATGCCGAACCCGAACGCGCCCTGAACGAAGTCTTCGATCTGTTCGCCAACTTGGGCGCCTCCGACGAGCAGCTGGATTTCCCGCATATCTACGCCTCGGGCCGCAACGGCTGGGCGGATCTGTCGCTGGACGGGCCGCGCAAGAACCTTGACGCGCTGTTTGACATGATCGTCAGCCACGTCCCGCACCCTAAGCAAATCGCCCGCGCCGAAGAACCCTTCCAGATGCTGGCGACCACCCTGTCAGCCGACCCCTTCATTGGCCGCATCCTGACCGGCCGGATTGAGGCGGGCCGTCTGACCGTGGGCACGCAGCTTAAAGCCATGACCCGCACCGGCGAGCGGATCGAGGCCTTTCGTGTGACCAAAGTTCTGGCCTTTCGCGGTTTGAACATGACAGCGGTGGACGAAGCCTTGGCCGGTGACATCGTCACCGTGGCGGGCATGACCAAAGCCACCGTGGCCGATACGCTCTGCGACCCTTCGATTGACGTGGCCCTGCCCGCCCAACCGATTGACCCGCCCACCATCACCGTCACTTTTGGCATCAACGATTCGCCCCTTGCGGGCAAAGACGGCACCAAGGTGCAGTCGCGCGTGATCCGCGAACGTCTGATGCGCGAATCAGAAGTCAACGTGGCGATCAAGGTTGCCGACACCCCGGGTGGCGACGCCTTCGAAGTCTCGGGGCGCGGCGAATTGCAGATGGGCGTTTTGATCGAAAACATGCGCCGCGAAGGGTTTGAACTTTCGATCTCGCGCCCGCGGGTGATTTTCCGCGAAGAAGGTGGCGTCAAACAAGAGCCGATCGAAGAAGTCACCATCGACGTCGATGACGAATACACCGGCCCCGTGATCGAAAAGCTGACCGGCCCGCGCAAGGGCGACTTGGTCGAGATGAAGCCCGCCGGCGTGGGCAAAACCCGCATCATCGCGCATGTGCCTTCGCGCGGGTTGATCGGCTATCACGGCCAGTTCATGACCGACACGCGCGGCACGGGCGTGTTGAACCGTGTGTTCCATGGCTGGGCGCCGCATAAGGGTGCCATCGAAGGGCGTCGTCAGGGCGTGCTGATCTCGATGGAAACCGGGGTTTCGGTGGCCTACGCCATGTGGAAACTGGAAGATCGCGGTCACTTCTTTATCGGCGTGCAAGAGCAGATCTACAGCGGCATGATCATCGGCGAGCATAACCGCGACAACGATCTGGAAGTGAACGCGCTGAAGGGCAAGCAATTGACCAACGTGCGCGCCTCGGGCACCGATGAAGCTGTGCGCCTGACCACCCCTGTGAAACTATCGCTGGAACAGTCGATTGCCTATATCGACGACGACGAGTTGGTCGAAGTGACGCCAAAAAACATCCGGATGCGCAAACGTTTCTTGGATTCAAACGACCGCAAGCGCCAATCGCGCAGCGGGCAGTAAAAGAAAGGCCGCCCAAACGGGCGGCCTTTTTCTTTAGCGCGAGGTGGGCGAATTATTCCGCCTCTTCCACCACCATCAATTCCCGCTCGGCTGCGCCTTTGGCATATGACAGCGCCTCTTGATAGGCGGGTGAGTGGTAGCATTCCACCGCCCGCTCCAAGCTTGGAAAGCGCGCCACCACATTGCGCGGCCGGTCTTTGCCTTCCAACTGCACATAGCGACCTGCGCGGGCCAGAAAAACCCCGTCATGGGCCGCGATGGCCACGGTGGCGCGTTTGGCATATTCGCCGTAGGCCACGGGGTCGGTGACACTCACATGGGCGATCCATAGGGCTGAGGGCATCTTACGCCTCCAACGCGGCGTGAACCGCTTTGAGCGCAGCATCGGCCAGCGCAATATCCTCGCCCCCCGCCTGCGCCATATCGGGCCGCCCACCACCGCCCTTGCCGCCCAAAGCGGCAGAGGCCGCTTTGACCAGCGTGACAGCGCTGATCCGCCCCGTCAGATCAGCGGTGACACCGGCGGCAACAGCCGGTTTTGCCCCCGTGTCGGCAATCAAAACCACCGCGCCAGAGCCAAGCTTGACCTTCATCTCGTCAATCAGCGCTGGCAGGTCTTTGCCCGACACGCCTTGCAGCACTTGGGCGATCAGTTTGATGCCGTTGATGTCCACAATCTCTGGCCCGCCGGATTTGCCACCCATCGCCAATTCGCGGCGCAGGGTTGCGACCTCGTTCTGCAAAGCGCGGCGTTCGTCGGCCAGTTGCTTGACACGGTCGGCCAGTTCGGCGGGTGCGGCTTTCAAGATGCCCGCGACTTCCATCAGCTTGGCATCCTGCGCACGCAGATGATCAAGGGCGGCTTGGCCCGTCAGCGCCTCGAACCGGCGCACACCAGCAGAAGACGCACTTTCCGACAGCGCCACAAAGGCCCCGATGTCGCCGGTGCGCGCCACATGCGTACCGCCGCACAGTTCCAGCGAATAGGTCTGCCCATCGGCACCCTTGCCCGATCCGGCCAAGCTGCCCATCGACACAACGCGCACCTCGTCGCCGTATTTCTCGCCAAACAGCGCCTGTGCGCCAAGGGCGCGGGCGTCATCGGGGGTCATGATGCGGGTGTCGACGGGGGTGTTCTGGCGGATATAGGCGTTTACTTCGGCTTCCACCGTCGCCAATTCGGCGGCAGACATGCCCTGCGAATGGCTAAAGTCAAAGCGCAACCGGTCCGGCGCGTTCAAGCTGCCGCGTTGGGCGACGTGATCGCCCAAGGCACGGCGGAGCGCTTCGTGCAGCAGGTGGGTGGCCGAATGGTTGGCGCGAATTTGCGCACGGCGGGTGTGGCTGACATCCAGCTTGGCGGGTTGGCCTTTTAGAACCGTGCCTTCGACCACTTTGGCGACATGGATAAAAACCCCCGCCGCTTTGCGGGTATCGGTCACTTCAGCCAGACCGGTTTGCGTGCGGATAAAGCCGTGATCGCCCACTTGCCCGCCGCTTTCGGCATAAAACGGCGTTTGGTTGACCACGATTTGCACCGTTGTCCCAGACTCTGCCGCGCCAATGGCGGCACCTTCGCGCACCAGCGCCTTGATCTCGCCCTCAGCCGTTTCGGTGTCGTAGCCAAGGAATTCCGTCACCCCATGCGCTTCGGCCAGTTCGAACCAGATATTGGCATCCGACGCCTCGCCCGAGCCTGACCACGCCGCGCGCGCCTTTTTGCGCTGCTCGTCCATGGCGGATTCAAAGCCTTGCACATCAACCTCGCGGCCCTTTTCGCGCAGGGCGTCTTGGGTCAGATCCAGCGGGAAGCCGTAGGTGTCATAAAGCTTGAACGCCGCAGCCCCAGGCAGGGCCGAGGCTTCGGGCAGACGCGCAAGTTCGTCATCCAGCAGGCGCAAGCCGCGGTCCAGCGTGGTGCGGAAACGCGATTCTTCCAAGCGCAGCGTTTCTTCGATCAGGCTTTGCGCGCGGGTCAGTTCGGGATAGGCCCCGCCCATTTGGCGCACCAAAGCGGGCACCAGACGGTGCATCACCGGGTCTTGCGCGCCCAGCATATGGGCGTGGCGCATCGCACGGCGCATGATGCGGCGCAGCACATAGCCGCGCCCTTCGTTCGACGGCATCACGCCATCGGCAATCAGGAACGAGGTCGATCGCAAGTGGTCGGCAATCACACGGTGATGCGTCTTGCCCGCGCCGTCAGGATCGGTGCTGGTGGCATGGGCCGAAGCTTCGATCAGCGCGCGCATCAGGTCGGTGTCGTAATTGTCATGCTTGCCTTGCAGCAAAGCACCGATGCGTTCCAGCCCCATGCCGGTGTCGATGGATTGCATTTCCAGCGGAACCAAACGCCCGTCGGCGAATTGTTCGTTCTGCATGAAAACATTGTTCCAGATCTCGATAAAGCGGTCGCCGTCTTGCTCTGCACTGCCCGGTGGGCCGCCCCAGATGCTGTCGCCGTGGTCAAAGAAAATCTCGGTGCACGGGCCGCACGGGCCGGTTGGCCCCATGCGCCAGAAGTTGTCATCAGATGCGATGCGGATGATGCGATGATCCGGCAGGCCGGCGATTTTCTTCCAATAGCCCGCCGCCTCGTCATCGGTGTGGTAGACGGTGACGCACAGTTTGTCCTTGGGGATGTCGAAATCTTTGGTCAGCAGCTCCCATGCGAAGGTGATCGCTTGTTCTTTGAAGTAATCGCCGAACGAGAAATTGCCCAGCATTTCAAAGAACGTATGGTGGCGCGCTGTATAGCCCACATTGTCCAGATCGTTGTGCTTGCCACCCGCGCGCACCGACTTTTGCGCTGTTGTCGCCCGCTTGTACTCGCGCGTCTCCACTCCGGTGAAGCAGTTTTTGAACTGCACCATGCCTGAGTTGGTGAACATCAAGGTCGGATCGTTGCGCGGCACCAAGGGCGAGCTGTCGACCACCTTGTGACCGTTGCGGGCGAAGAAATCGAGAAAGGTCGAGCGGATGTCGTTCAGCGAGGGCATGGCGGAAATAAGTCCTATCACAGGGTCGCGGGGTTATGCCCCGTTTAGCCCCAAGGGCCTGCACTGTCCATTCTGAATGCAAAAGGGCCGCCCGTGACGGGGCAGCCCTTTTTCCCTGCGCTTGGGATCAATCGTCTAAAACCGCTTCCTGATCGCTCGCCGCCATCGAAAAATCTAACCCCGAGGCCGAGCGGATCTTTTCTTCAATAGAGGCCGCCATGGCTGGATTGGCTTTCAGAAAGGTCTTAGCGTTTTCGCGCCCCTGCCCGATGCGTTCGTCTTTGTACGAATACCAAGAGCCCGACTTTTCCACGACACCGCATTTGACACCCAAGTCGACAATCTCGCCGATCTTGGAAATACCCTCGCCAAACATGATGTCAAACTCCACCTCTTTGAAGGGGGGCGAGACTTTGTTCTTGACCACCTTCACGCGGGTTGAATTGCCAATCACCGTATCGCGGTCTTTGATCGACCCGATCCGGCGAATATCCAACCGCACCGAGGCGTAGAATTTCAGCGCATTGCCGCCCGTGGTGGTTTCGGGCGACCCGAACATCACGCCGATCTTCATGCGGATTTGGTTGATGAAAATCACCATGCAGTTTGACCGCCCGATAGAGGCTGTCAATTTGCGCATCGCTTGGCTCATCAAACGGGCCTGCGAACCCATCTGCATATCGCCCATATCGCCTTCGATTTCCGATTTCGGCACCAAAGCCGCGACCGAATCCACCACAATCGTCGTCACCGCCCCAGAGCGTACCAGCGTATCGACAATCTCTAGCGCCTGCTCGCCCGTATCAGGCTGGCTGATCAGCAATTCGTCCAGATTAACGCCCAATTTCTTGGCATATTGCGGATCCAGCGCGTGTTCGGCATCGACAAAGGCGCAAACCCCGCCGTTCTTTTGCGCCTCAGCCACCACATGCAGCGTCAGCGTGGTCTTGCCAGAGCTTTCCGGCCCGTAAATTTCAATAATCCGGCCCTTGGGCAGGCCGCCAATGCCAAGGGCAATATCCAACCCCAGCGATCCGGTGGAAATCGCTTCCACATCCATCACGGCGTTGTTCTGGCCCAGCTTCATGATCGAGCCTTTGCCAAACTGCCGCTCAATCTGCGCCAGCGCAGACTCTAGCGCCTTGGCCTTATCGGCGTCTTTCTTATCCATGGTGCGCTTTCCGTCCAGTTCGAAGAGGGTTGCAACAGTCATTCATCTTCCCCTTATTCCATGGGCGCGCCTCTGCGGCAATCGCCGGATGTGTTCCTGCTTTGTTTGCCCTGTATGAGATCAAAACAGGAACATTTCAAGATAAATCGTCATTGTTCCTCTTTGCCAGCTTTGGGTTAACAAAGTCTGAACGCCTTTCGCAAACTGCCCGCCCGCAAGCGCAATGGGCTTTTCCAAGCCCCGCGAAGGCGCTAAGAGGCGTGCAAACCCCTGCAGGATGCCAAAATGCCCATGGAAAAGACCTTCAACGCGGCCGAGGCCGAGGCGCGCATTTCTAAGCTGTGGATCGACCAAAAAGTCGGCCGGGCTGGCGCCAATGCGAAACCCGACGCAGAAGCCTTTTCCATCATGATTCCCCCGCCCAATGTGACAGGATCGCTGCACATGGGGCATGCGTTTAACAACACGCTGCAAGACATTCTGATCCGTTGGCACCGCATGCGCGGCCATGACACGCTGTGGCAAGTGGGCACCGACCATGCCGGTATCGCCACGCAAATGGTGGTGGAACGCGAACTGGCCAAAGCCAAGGCCCCCACCCGCCGCGAGATGGGGCGCGAGGCGTTTTTGGCCAAGGTGTGGGAGTGGAAAGACCAATCCGGCGGCACCATCATCAACCAGCTGAAACGCCTTGGCGCATCCTGCGATTGGGACCGCGAGGCATTTACCATGTCGGGCAATTTCCCCGATGCCGTGATCAAAGTCTTTGTCGATATGTACAATAAGGGCCTGATCTACCGCGGCAAACGTCTGGTCAACTGGGACCCGCATTTTGAAACCGCCATTTCCGACCTAGAGGTCGAGAATATCGAGGTGAAGGGCCATATGTGGCACTTCAAATACATCCTCGCTGGGGGGGAAAGCTATGACTATGTTGAAAAAGACGCCGAAGGCACGGTGATCTTGCGCGAAAAGCGCAATTACATTTCCATCGCCACCACGCGGCCTGAAACCATGCTGGGCGACGGCGCTGTCGCGGTGCATCCCTCCGACGCACGCTATGCGCCGATCGTGGGCAAAATGGTGCACCTGCCGCTGTGTGACCGTTTGATCCCGATCATCACCGACGAATACCCCGACCCGACCTTTGGCTCAGGGGCGGTGAAAATCACCGGCGCGCATGATTTCAACGATTATCAGGTCGCCAAACGCGCCAACCTGCCCTGCTACCGTCTGATGGACACGCGCGGTGCCATGCGCGCCGACGGTGCGCCCTATGAGGTGTCTGTCGCGCGCGCCCGCGAGATCGCCGCAGGCTCGCCCACGAGTGAGGCAGAGGTGGATAGCCTGAACCTTGTGCCCGAAAAATACCGCGGCCTTGACCGGTTCGAGGCGCGCAAACAGGTGGTCGCCGATATCAACGCCGCTGGCCTTGCCGTGACCGTGCTGGTGAAGTCGATTGACGAGGAAACGGGGTCAGAGGCCCTGCATCTGGAACCCGTGGTCGATAACAAACCCATCATGCAGCCCTTCGGTGACCGCTCTAAAGTGGTGATCGAACCGATGCTCACCGACCAATGGTTTGTTGACACTGGCTTGATCGTCGGCCCCGCGCTGGACGCTGTGCGCAGTGGCGACACGGTTATCATGCCGCAATCGGGCGAGCGCACCTATTTCCATTGGCTGGAGAATATCGAGCCATGGTGCATCAGCCGCCAGTTGTGGTGGGGCCACCAGATACCGGTGTGGTATGACACCGAAGGCAATCATTACTGCGCCTCGTCCGAGGCCGAGGCATACCAGTTAGCACTTAACAAAGCCAGATCAAGAAATGCGCCTGCAAGTGAAATCACGGCACGTGAGGAAGGACTAGTAAAGGCTCAGATGCTACGCGGGCAGGTATTGTCGCGCGAGGTTTTCACCGAAGAAAGCCAAGTTGCCTTTTTAACCCGCGACCCTGACGTGCTTGATACGTGGTTCTCCTCCGGCCTCTGGCCCATCGGCACCTTAGGATGGCCCGATAACACGCCGGAATTGCAGCGCTATTTCCCCACATCCGCCCTGATCACCGGCGCAGATATCATCTTCTTCTGGGTTGCCCGCATGATGATGATGCAACTGGCCGTGGTCGATCAGGTGCCGTTCAAGACAGTCTACCTGCACGGCCTTGTGCGCGATGCCAAGGGTAAGAAAATGTCCAAATCCTTGGGCAATGTCATCGACCCCTTGGAAATCATCGACGAATTCGGCGCCGATGCCCTGCGCTTTGCCAATGCGGCCATGGCATCGCTGGGCGGCACGTTGAAGATGGATACGCAGCGCATCGCGGGCTATCGCAACTTTGGCACCAAACTGTGGAACGCCTGCCGCTTTGCCGAGATGAACGGGGTGTGGGACGGCCACACCACCGCAACCACCCCGCCGCAGGTGACGGCCACGGCCAACCTGTGGATCATCGGCGAAACCGCCAAGACCTTGGCCGAGGTCGATGCCGCCCTGCAAGACTACCGCTTCGACACCGCCGCCGATGCGCTGTACAAATTCGTCTGGGGCAAGGTCTGCGACTGGTATGTCGAATTCGCCAAACC
>JBAXLX010000143.1:0-8479 GCA_037134595.1 Pseudomonadota bacterium | reverse complement strand
CAACCCGCATTTCGGCGCGCAGTGATGCGTCAAGGTTGGACAAAGGCTCATCAAACAGGAAAATCCCCGGCTTTCGGGCCAGCGCGCGACCAATCGCCACACGCTGACGCTGTCCGCCCGACAATTCTTTGGGTTTGCGGTTAAGCAACATTTCAAGTTTCAGGAATTTAGCGATCTCAAGCACCCGTATCTTGATCGCAGCCTTGCTTTCTCCGGCTATTTTCAGCCCAAAACCGATGTTTTCGGCCACCGACATGTGGGGATAAAGCGCGTAAGACTGAAACACCATTGCCACACCACGAGAGATCGGATCGGCATCGGTCATATCCTCACCATCCAGCAACAGCGTACCGGACGTAACGGGTTCCAGCCCTGCGATACAGCGCAAAAGGGTCGATTTTCCGCAACCCGATGGCCCGACAAGCACCACGAATTCTCCCTCGGATATTTTAAGGTTCACATCGCGGATCACCTCGACATTGCCAAACGACTTGCGGATATCTTTTAATTCAACGCTTGCCATGACGGTGCTAAGCCTTCCTCTGCTGGGTCTTGTCATTTACTGATGCGGGGCGGGCGGTGTGCATCTGAAAGTTCAGATGCTGCGGAAGCGGGAACTGCGAAAGCCTAGCTGTCAGTTCTGTCGACGTAGGATCGCGTCCGAGCGTGCGGCGGATTGTGTTGCGCTGAAGCGCCTGCCAAAGATCGTCCAACAGGGTTTCACCCTCGCGGATGGTGGCAAACTCGGTGGTCAGAAAATCTTCCAACGCCTCGACTTCGCCCGATTGGGCCGCAACCTGCGCGCGGGCAAGAATGACCCGTTCGCGCCCTTGCACCACAGCAGGAAGATCCGCCAAAAATGCCTTTAGCGCAGAAATCTGGCCGGACTGGCGGTAGAAATCAATGATTTCATCCGCCAGTTCCGGCGGAGCGCCCGGCAGGCCCCATGCCTGCATATAGGCCCGTTCTGCCACCTCCTGCGATGGTGCAACAAGCGCGCACTGGCGATAGCCAAGCCATGTCGGCTTCAGCGCTAGGGATCCTTCAAAGAAATTTGCAGCTTCTGCCTTCCGGCCATCGTTCAAAGCAGCAAGCCCCAGCATCAAGCGGCTTAGCCATGTATCGCCATGCGCCTTGGCACTGTTTGAAATCGCAGTGCACCAGCGGGCCGACACCACAAAATCGTCAGGCACGGCCTCAAGCGATTTGGGTGAAAACTTGCCTTCCTCAATCAGATATTCCCATGCCGACGGCTGAGGGTCGGGGATGGAAAAATCAAGCCCTGCGGCAATTGATCTGCCAGAAAGACGCTCATCGCGCCCGCCCCAAGGCGAACCTAAGGCGACGCGCTGGTCAGAAGGGCGCACCGACATCTGGCGAAGGAAAAGATCTATCACCTCCAATTCCTTGGTGGGAAACCGGCGGTCGACGGCATCACCCGTTGCTGCGACCGCATCTTGGTAATCTGCGGCATGTGCTTTGGCCCCATCAACAACCAAAGCACCGTAGCATTCGGTCCAGTGGATCTCGGTATTGCCCGGCAGGGGGAACCTTTGGTTCTGAGTTGGGGCAATTCCGCTTTGAATCTCGATGTAATCGCCCTGCCCTGTCTGCGACAGGAAGTCCATCCAGTGCTTCCCGCCCGGTCCTGTGCCGAAATAGAAGAACTTACGCCCGCGCATAGCGGCGGTCGCTGTCTGCGCCAGACCGACTCCGTCTTGATCCAGCGCTGCCAACCAAAGCCTTGGGGCATCAGGGGCGCGAAAAAACACCGAGACCGCATCAACCCAGTTGGCGGGGTAAGAGCCGTCAAATCGGGTCAGGTCTGGGAAGGGAAAACGTTCAAGTTGATTGCCTGGCAGCACGTGTTCAATCCCATAGTCTGCGGGGCTGATAACTCGCATTCCGGGGCTGGCCGCAACGGCAGTATTGGTCCACCAATAGGCCAGCTTATCAGTTTGATCGGGGTTTATAATGCGGCCATGGACAAACAGCCGATCATCGCCATCTGGAATGAACAGATCAATCTGCCATGCTACTTCCAACACGCGGTCAAATTCATAAAGGCGCAAGATCGGTCCACGATCGGTTTCAAGTGTTGCGGCAAAAACCGGCGCGCAGGCAACCGGAGTGTGACCTGGAACCAAACCGTTCCATTCAATGCCGCCAGAGAACCACGCATTCAGCAACCCCAAATTGCCGGGCTGAAACACCGGATTGGCAAAAACCAGATCGCGACCGCGGTCATGGTCACGCAGGCTTAACAATCGCCCGCCAAATTGCGGAGCAATTGTCAGTCCAAGACGGCTGTTGCCCATCGATATGATTGGCAGCACCTGCGATACTTGGTTGCGGTCATAATTGTCAAAAACCTGATAGGGCAGGAAAGAGTCTTTTCCCCAGACAAAGCCATGCAGGCTTTCTTGCACACTCAATCCGCGATTGGGCGGTGTTGTCGCATCAGAAAACAAGTGTTGCCAACTAAACTTCGGCATGGGGTTGGGTGGCCCCAAGCGCGCGACCGGCATCTGGACCGTCGAGGTTACAATTTTCGCACGGCTTTCCCTGTGGTCCGGCGATGTGTTCATTTCACGCCCCCCATCGTGATGCCGCTGATCATGCGATCAGAGAGGAACAGGAATAGTGCAATAGTGGGGATCATCACGATGGTAACACCGGCAAAAAGCCCGGCCCAATCGCCGCCCGAATACTTCATCGAAGTTATCAAGGAATACATTCCCAATGACAGCGTGCGGTTTTCCGGGCTGTCAATGAGAACAAGCGCAAGTTGAAACTCGTTCCACAAGCCGACGAAATTCAAGATAGCGACGGTAAGTATCCCCGGCTTTGCCAAAGGAAGCATGACATGCCAAAAGATCTGCCAATCCTTGCAACCGTCGATCCGTGCGGCGGATTCAAGCTCGGACGGCAACGAAGAGAAAAACCCCTGCAGCACGAAAACAGTAAACGGTATCGACACTGCAACGTAGACAAGACCAAGTCCGATCAACGTATCGGCCAAACCCAACTTGGCCATGATCACCGCCAACGGCACGAATAACAGCGGTATCGGCACACCCATGCCAAAGACCAGAAAACTTGAAATAACCTGACGACTGCGAAATTTACCCCGGCTCAGGACATAGGCCGCCGGCGTACTTACGATCAATAGCACCAAGACCGACAGCGACACCACGAGCAAAGAGTTCAGAAAGTAATCACCAAAGCGGCTAGAAACCCAAGTTTTCACATAGTTGCCAAAAGCTGGGTCGTAGGGAATGCTCCACGGCTTTGAAAAAAGTTTGCGCGTTGATTTCAACGAGGCGAACACCACCCAAAGCACGAAGAACAACGAAAACCCCGACCAGCCACCAACAATGATGTAACTTGCTGCATTTTTCCAGCGTCTTGGCCAGCGTCTTGGGAGGATGCTTTTGCGAGACTTCATTTCAGTACTCCACCTGATCCCGCCGCAACAAAAGGCGCAAAACCGTGACCGAAATCACCATCATCAAAAACATTGTGACGCCGATCGCTGTAGCGTAGCCAAGTTGGTAAATCGGATCGCGTTGACCAAACCCCATGATATAAAGATAGATTGACGGGGTATAGAGGTTCTGGTTTATTTCCGGGCCGCCAAAGGCATAAGGAAATTCAAAAACGGTGATTGCCTGAACCACCCAAAGGACCAGCGTGATCAACAAAACATCCCACATCATCGGAAGGGTGATCAGCCGGAAAATCTGCCGATTGTTGGCCCCTTCCAATCGGGCCGCTTCAACCATATCGATCGGGATCTTGTCGGCGCCAGAAAGGATCAGAATTGTGAAAAACCCTGTAGAAATCCACACAAGCCCCACCAGCATCGCCCAGATTATATTTTCCGGCGCGGTCCATGCCATTTTTGCCAGATCTTCAAGCCCGACGAATTTCAAAATGTTGGTCAGCAGTCCATAGCGCGGCATGAACACGAAGGACCAAAAGGTGGTAATTGCAATTGCGGCAATCACATTAGGCATGAAAATCATCGCACGAAACAGCTTCTTGCCCCAGATCCCAGAGTTCAGCAGCACCGTGAACAGAAACGCAAAGCCAAACACCGCCGCCCCGCCAGCAAGAAGGATTACCAGCATGTTTCCAACCGAAAGCCAGAAGATATGATCCGTTAGCAGCCTGGAATAGTTTCGAAGGCCGACCCACTTGACGTTATCGCCAAATCCTGAAGTCTCAAACAGGCTCAGATAAAAGGCCTGAATTGCAGGAAAAACAAGAAAGCAAAGATAAAGGGTTAATGCTGGCATCAGAAAAACCAGGATCATTCGCCGTCGCATCATCGGTTTACCCTCGCTTGGGTTTGTAAAAGAGGTGCGTCCTGTGTAGAAAAACTACACCTTCACGGTCGCGAACGGCACGAGAGGTGCCATTCGCAGTTGTTTTAACGGTTATCGCAGTCTAATTATTGGGCTTTCCAGTATTCTGCCGTGGCTGCGACCATGGTCGCCACGAATTCTTCCGGTGTGGCCTGCCCAAGGAACATCTTGTTGTATTCAGGCTTTGCGACGTTTGAGTTGAAGTCCGGGTAGTAAAGTGCAAGGCCGCCCGCAAAGTTGGAAAGCGCCGTTGCCTCGGCAGCAGACGTCGCGCCATCAGCAATAATCGCGGGCCATTCCACGCCTTTGCGTGTCACACCGACAACGCCGGTTTCAACCATGGTCTTTTGGGCTTCCTCGCTCACGACATATTTAAGGAACTGGGCGGCTTCCTCGGCGTTGGGCGAGTCTTTCAAGACCATCATCCCAATCAAGGCAACCTCCATATCCGTGCTTTTGCCGACACCCCCGGGAACTTCGGGGAAACTAAAAGCAGCCCAGGGGAAGTCTTGCCCCGCAGTTTCCAGCAGTTCCGTCGGCAGCCAGGACCCGACCAGTTCACCCATCGTGTCGCCAAGCGCCACAGTGGTCTGTCCTGCCGGCCACTGGAACCCACGCGCATCTTCGGCGATACATCCTGCGTCCCACAACTGCCGCGATTTCTGCGCAGCATCCAGAACCGCCGGATCAGCCCAACCAGCCCCGGATTTGTCCTCCATCAGCTTAAGGACAGCATTCGCACCCAGCGTCCGTTCCACCAAGTTCGAGAAAAAGAGCATGTTATAATCAGCCGCGTCACTTTCTACGACGAGGGCGTGCTTGCCAATCCCCTTTACGGCGTCGCAAACAGCGATCAGATCATCCCATGTTTTCGGAGGCGTGGCGCCGGCCTCATCCATCATCTCTTTATTATACCAAAAGTTGACGGTATTGTAGATATAGGTGATCTGATAATACTTGCCGTCAGAAGAATAGAGGTCAAGCGTGCCGGGCAGCAATGCGTTTTTCAACTCGTCATCAACGATCCCGGAGAGGTCATAGGCAAGACCTTCTTTTTGCAGTCCGCCCACAAGCTGGTCACCATCCTGATCCATGAAATCAACCTTGGTGCCCGCCTGAAGCGCCCCACGAAGCTTGGTCTGGTTCTGACGACCATTCCAACCAACACTGAAGGTCGTTTCCGGATTGGCTACAGTGTAGGCATCCATGATCATCTGCAGCGCCTTTGCCTGCGGCTCTGTTTCATTCCACATGGACCAAAATGTCAGCTCGGCAGCCGACCCAGCGCCTGCAGAGGCCATAAGACCCGTCGTAAGGGCTGCAACTGAAAGTACGTAACGCGACGCGGAAAACAGCATTTCTTCCTCCCATTTGATTTCAAATTCTGGGCAGCTCTGAGCAACCCGTCGCGAAGCCATGTTTGGCCTGCGATCAGAACTATATTCAAGATATGTAGTATTGCAACTTATTTTGCGAAACCTAGGCTGAAAAGTAGTTTCATAACATTTCTGCGTGCGGCTGGGTTGGTGTCGGGCCAACATCAGGACGAGCAGGTCTGTCTTGTCGCGCATCGTATCGGCCGGCATCAAGCCGCCACCAAGTTATGGTGGTTCTGCGCGTACCTAAATCACCTTTACTCGCCTTGGAGAGAAGGGTGACCTGTGAAAAGTGCTATACGCCAGAGCCAAGAGAATGGCAGGCGCGCGCATAAGTTTCGATCACCACTTGCACATGCGCGATAAGAATGTTGCGCGGCGTTGCAACAAGCCTGCCTTCAGCGACGTCAGGATAGCGCGCGCCGATGTATTGACTGATCAGAGTTTCGGAAATTGGCTTGTCGGGCAAGCGCGCCATTAAGGCGTTGACAGCCGCTTTGGCATCAACGTGCGGCCAGTAATAGCGAATGCGGTCGCTATAACTGAAATGGCGTTGCAGGCGCAGATTGGCTGCAGTGCCATGGTAATATTTTTCCCAATTTTGCGGCTCGCGCAGCATCAACTGCTCCATCCCATATTGCAACGTTTCGCAATGAGGCACGTCGCTCAGAAACGATGCGATGCGATCAAGCCCATAGATTGCCTCACGCAAAGCAAAGGTTAGGCCCGGGCCAACTTTCAGAATGGCAAACCCATCATCGACGAGCGTGCGTAGTGCTGCAAGCGGCTGATAATCGGTCGAATGTGCTTCGAATACCAGTTGCGGAATTTGCGTCCGGATTGCTCTTAGGCCTCTGGCGGCGGACCGATCGTAGAAGATGACATTCTCATTACCGAACTCTACGCCCGGCTGCACCACAAGCCCGATCACCCGGGCGAAAGCCGCTTCAAGGCCAATGTTGGAAAAGGCTTTGCGATGAACCTCCACGGTTTGCAGTGCAGCTTGCGGTGTCGTGATCTGCAAGTGATCGAGCGCTTCCATCGCGCCACCCGGAATGGGAACCTCGGTGCCGATGACATAGACCGGCGCATCAAATCCCGCATTCGTGGCGGCTGCTTCTGCCACTTGGGCAAGGCGCGCCGCACGGGTCGCGGTTACATCGTCGGGCAAAGCCGCGCGTTCACCCGCGCATCCCATGCTGGTATCAAGATGCAGTTTGGTAAAGCCTGCCTTGACGTAGGCGGCGATCATGATCTCGGCCTGACCAATCGCCTCATCAGCAGGTAGGTGCCGCCAAGGGTTCGGCCCAAGATGATCCCCACCAAGGATCAGCCGTTTGGTATCAAAGTTAACTTTCTGAGCAATCCCTTCGACAAAGCGGCGAAAATCGGCAGGGGTCATCCCAGTGTAGCCACCGTCTTGATTGACCTGATTACAGGTGGCCTCGATCAGAACCGGCGTACAATCTGCCTTCGCCTGCAAGAAAGCTGCCTCGATCACCAAGGGATGCGCCGAACAGATAGAGGCGACCCCGCCCTTAAGTCCGGTGTTATGGCGATGAGCTAGGCTGGTAAGGCTGCTTTTGGGCATCGGGAGAACTTTCTTCAGATTAGACTTAAGATGGCAGTGCAATCTCGTATAGTCAAAATAAATCAATAGATAGATTGACATTGACTGTTTTAACCACATTTTGCATAGAATTGATAAGCATCTGAAGGGGTGGCGGGATGAAGGATGTTCGCTATTCTGCTATCCGGCAGCATTTGTTTCGTACGGGATTTAGCTCTGTGCAACAGATAGCTGAGGCGGTAGGAGCCTCTTTGGCCACAATCCGGCGCGATCTTCTGGTGCTGCAAGCCGAGGGTGCAATCACCCGCAATCATGGTGGTGCAAGCATCTCTGAAAGTGCTGGGGATGACGTTGCCTTTGAGCTGCGTGAGCAGCACAATCTGGCAGCAAAACGCGCGATCGGCGATGCTGCTTTTGATTTGATCATGCCACACAGCACAATTTTCCTTGCTGCTGGTACCACAGTTTTGCAAGTTGCCCGCCGCATCCGGCTCGATCGAATGCCGCTTTCGGTCTTCACAAATTGCCTGACGGTTGCGCAGGTGTTGGTGACAGTTCCCGAACTGAAGGTCACGCTGCTTGGCGGACATCTTCGGCCGCAGAATATTTCGATGGTAGGAGGTTTTGCCGAAGCTATGTTGGATCATTTGTGGTTTGACCAACTTTTCCTCGGCACTGGCGCTATAGACGAGGACTGCTGCCTTTACAGTTTGAACGAAGAGGAGGCGCGGTTGAACGAAAAGATGCTATCTCGAGCCACAAGCAAAATTCTATTGGTCGACTCCAGCAAATTTGGTCGACGATTGACATATAGGGTCGCCAAACTTTCCGCTGACACCGCGATTGTCACGGATGATGGGATCACGCTAAACTGGAAAACACGTGTGAAAGAGGCTGGGTGTGAAACGCGGGTCGTTACAAGAGCCATCCCCGCATCCAGAGAGATTAGAATATGAGCCTTGTTTTGGGACTGGATAGTGGCGGCACCAAAACCATTCTGGCTTTTGCTGATCGCAGTGGACAAATTGTAAGTTTGCACCGGTCCAGAGGGCTGGACCCCTCGGTCGATAAGAATTGGGCGCAAGCCCTGCAGAAAATGCTGAACGAAGATGCAATGGCTTTGAAGCGGGTCGATGCCGCAGTGCTTGGGTTGCCGTTTCATG
>JBAXLX010000142.1:0-8606 GCA_037134595.1 Pseudomonadota bacterium | reverse complement strand
TGATAAAGCACTGGTGATGTTGGAAAAGTCACTCAGTGGGGATGCGGATGGGGTTTGGGCGGGTGGCTTTCGCTTTGACAGATTTCTCGACGATTCCCGACCGCTGCACATCATCCTAGACGATATACCGCTGCGCATTTTGACGGCAGAGGTGTCACTGGCCGGTGGGTTACGCCGGGGGAAAATCCTGTTTGCGGTTCCCCAAGACGGGCGCTTTCCCATGCCTCTGCCGCAAGCCGAGGAGAGCGCAGACGCGACGGGGGCCATGTTTCAGGCGGCAATGCAGGATCGGGTCGAAGGCGCGAGTGTTGAGTTGGACGCCGTTTTGGCGCGCCTTTCGCTGCCCATGGCAGATATTTTGACGATGGCAGTTGGCATGATAGTTCCTCTTCAGGATGCCGCTTTGGACGTGATTAGCCTTGAGGGTTTGGGTGGGCGGTGTGTGGCCTTGGCTAAATTAGGTCAAGATCGCCGAATGCGGGCTGTGCGGTTGAGTGATGAGGTGCAAGCCATCTCGCGCAAACGGGTCAGGGTGAGCAGGGTCCTTTCTGCGCCAAACCCGCCCAAATTGGCTGACAATACAGTGGACTTCGCCCGCCGGTCAGCGGCAGGCACGGCGATTTTAGACAGTCATTTGGGAGTTTCGGGCGGGCGTCTGGCTGAGGATACGGCACTTTGGTCCGGGCAAACGCCCCAAACGCGCCACCTGGGCGCGCAAGAGGCAGCGGAGATGTTTGATTTGCGCAGTACGGGAACTGACCCTTGACCGCGGCAGCGCAGGATCAAGTCCGCCCTTGTCCCTGACCCTGCTTTTGCGGCTTATCGGCCTGCGCTTTCGATCAGGTTGCGCAGCCCTTCCAGATTATAGCCAAAGCGGGCGGGAATCGCGATCAATTCATCCGTCGGGCGTTGGCCTGCTTGCATCAGGGCCCAAACGCAAGAGGACCGGTTGCCCGAAGCGCAATAGGCAAAGACCGCACCCTTTGATTGCGCCACGGCGGTGCTTTGGGTGCCAATCACCTTATCCGAAAAATCACCCGGCAGAACGGGGTTGTTCACAAAGGTCAGGCCCAAAGCCTCGGCCTCGGCCTGCATGGCGGCGGCTTGCCATGCGGGGGGGATTTCGCCGTCGGGACGGTTGTTGATCACCGTGGTAAATCCCGCCGCTTTGATCACAGCCAGATCGGCCAGATCAATTTGGGGCGAGACGGCGTAATCGGGGGTTAGGGCGCGAATATCCATTTTGCTCCTTAAAGCTTGCGGGCCGTCGATGCGTTTGGCCAAAGCCGGTGCACCAAGCATACCCGCTGCCATGGCGATAAGAAAGACCAGACCGCCTGCACCACCAAAACTCAGCGAGGCCAGTGCTGGCCCCGGGCACAGACCCGCCAAGGCCCAGCCCATGCCGAATAGGACCGATCCGATCACCAGCTTGGGGCCCACTTCGGCCTTTGGTTTTTCGGGCAAGGCAAAGCCAAGGATCGAGGCTTTGCGCCGTGCCGCCACCCGCCATGCAGCGGCCATCGGCAAAATGGCGCCGCCCAGCACAAAGGCCAGCGTGGCATCCCATTGGCCAAAGACATCCAGCCAGCCTTGCACTTTAAGCGTGTCGGTCATGCCCGACACAACCAAGCCCGCGCCAAACAGCGCGCCGCACAGCAGCCCCGCCCATAGCCGCGCCATCAGATCACCCCCAGCACATGGCGCAGCAGCGCCATGGTCAGCCCACCGGCCAGCAGATAAAACACCGTCGCCACAATCCCGCGCAGCGACAGGCGCGAGATGCCGCAGACCCCGTGCCCCGAGGTGCAGCCATTGGCCAGCCTTGTGCCCAAGCCAACCAACAGGCCACCGGCGATGATCACCAGCCAGTTGCCGCTGAGGTGGGTTTGCGCGGGCATGGCCTGAGTGATCAGCCACGGCAACCCGACCAGACCGACGATAAAGGCCACACGGTCGGCCCATGTGCCCCAGCCCGTGCCATCGACCAAGCCGCCGAAAATGCCGGATATGCCCATGATTTTGCCGTTGAGCAAAAGATAGGCCGAGGCCGCAAGCCCGATCATCAGCCCGCCGCCAAAGCCCCATATCCAGTCTGGATGGATCATTCTTAGCCCCTTGCGATGTGCCGCCCGTTACAGCCCGTTCAGCGGAACCTTCAGATAAGACAGGCCGTTGTCCTCGGGCTCGGGCATTTGGCCTGCGCGCATGTTGATTTGCAAGGAGGGAATGATCAACCTTGGCATGGCCAATCCCGCATCACGGGTCTGGCGCATCGCAACAAAAGTCTCTTTGTTCTGCCCGCCGCCGACATGTTTGTTCAGCGCCTTTTGCGCCCCCACGGTGGTTTCCCAAGCGTAAACATCGCGGCCCGGGGCTTTGTAATCGTGGCAGACGAAAATCCGCGTCTCATCGGGCAGGGCCAGAATGCGCTGGATGCTGTCATACATCACCGCCGCCGACCCACCCGGAAAGTCGCAGCGCGCTGTGCCATAGTCGGGCATGAACAGCGTATCGCCGACAAAGGCCGCATCGCCGATCACAAAAGTCATGCAAGCGGGGGTATGGCCGGGGGTGTGCAACGCCTCGGCCCGCATCTGGCCGATCATCACGCTGTCGCCGTCTTGCAGCAGGCGGTCAAACTGCGACCCGTCGCGGGCAAACTTTGTGCCTTCGTTAAAGACCTTGCCGAAGGTGTCTTGCACCAGCGTGATCTTCTCACCAATCGCCAGCCTGCCGCCCAAAGCTTCTTGCAGATAGGGTGCGGCAGACAGGTGGTCGGCGTGGACATGGGTTTCCAAAATCCATTCCAGCCGAAAGCCTTGGTCGCGCACAAAGGCAATCACCGCATCGGCGGAGCGGGTGTCCGTCGCGCCAGAGGCATAGTCGAAATCCAGCACCGAATCGATGATAGCGCAGGCAGAACCTTGGGGTTCGGCTACGACATAGGTCACGGTGTTGGTCGCTTCATCGAAAAAGGCATGAACGCGGGGGTGCATGAAAAACCTGTGAGGTTAAGGTTACGGATCAACGATACATTTAAAGTTTAGAATATGTAAGCCGATTTCGACCGCCTTTGATGTGAATCAATGTCGCAACCGGTGCCCAAGCCTAGTTTGTTTCAAAAGCTAGGAGTGTCTCATGCCACTGTTTGACCAGCACAAAGCCAAATTACAGGCCCGACAGACCGCCCTGTTAACGCGGATTGGCGGGATCGGCGAGGAACTCGTCTCGCATCAGGAAAAGGATTGGGAGGACATGGCCCTGCAGCGCGGGGGTGAAGAGGTCTTGGAAACCTTGGGGCTTGACGCACAGGCAGAGGTGCGAGCGATCCAAGCGGCCTTGGGGCGGATCGAAACAGGCGACTATGGTCGCTGTCAGCTGTGCGGTGCGCCCATTAGCGCGGCGCGGCTGGACATTCTGCCCGATACCCCATTTTGCGAGGACTGCGCGCCGTGACCTATTGTGCCCCCATCACGGCCGCCGACCTGTTGGTCGAACTGTCTGACGCCGCGATCTTGGCGGCCCTGAAGCTGCAAATGGAAGGCTTGGCCACCCTGTTTGGCACCACCTCTCCCCCGCAGGCCGAACTTGCCCAAACGGATGCTGAAACCGAAGCGGCCTTTGACAACCTGCCCGTCTAGCGCAGCAAAAGCCCTGCGACGACGGCCATCAAGCCCAGCACGGCGACACCGACCGCGGCCAAATTCCACGCCACAACGCGCCCCATTAAAGCGCGTGCCTGATCCTCAGCCAAGGTGCGGGCTTTCATGGATTGCGCCGCACATACCATCAGCCCTGCCACGCCCAACAGCGTCACCACAGCCCCGCCCCAGATCAAAGCCGCCATCGCATCCTCCCGCACGTTTCGGTCGGGCGTAGCGGTTTGGTCGGGCGCTGTCCAGCCTTTGGGCCTGCGCGGTCTTGCACGACAGCCCCCGCCCAGTATAGGGATTTGCCCTGACCCTGTGCTGTGTGAGGCCCCCATGTCCAGCCCGAACGATGCCTATTCCGTCACCGCCGACGAACTGCGCCAGTTCATCGAACGCTTCGAGCAATTGGAAGCGGAAAAGAAGGACGTGGCCGATCAATTGAAAGAGGCTATGGCCGAGGCCAAGGGCCGTGGCTACGACACCAAGGTCTTGCGCAAGGTGCTGGCGATGCGCAAGCGCAAGCCCGACGAATTGGCCGAAGAAGAGGCCGTGCTGGAAGTCTACAAAGCCGCTTTGGGTATGGCATAACGCGGCTTTTGCCGCCTGCGGGCAGGGCTATTGTGGACAGGCCAAGCCCTTTGGGGTAACAGGCGTTTATGACCCAGCAAAAGAGTCAACAAAACAGCACGCTCCGCCCTGATCTTTGGTCGGTGGGCGCGTGTCTGATCGCTTTCGTGGTCGTAGCGCCAGTGCTGGCGGTGATCTGGCTGGCCTTTCATCCGACCGAGAATATCTGGCCGCATCTGATGGCCACCGTCTTGCCGCGCTATGTGGCCAACACGCTGATCTTGGCCGCAGGGGTTGGGGCGTTGTCAGTGGCGATGGGCACGGGGGCGGCGTGGCTTGTGGTGATGTACCGCTTCCCTCTGTCGCGGCTGCTGGATCAGGCGCTGCTGTTTCCCTTGGCGATCCCGGCCTATATCGGCGCCTATGCCTTGGTTGATTTTTTGGACTATTCCGGCCCCTTGCAGGGGGCGATGCGGCTGGCGATGGGCTGGACTTCGGCCAAAGACTATGCGTTCCCCGAAGTGCACTCGCTGGGGTTTGCGACGCTGGTTTTATCGGCAGCCTTTTACCCTTACGTCTACCTTCTGGCCCGCGCCGCCTTTCGCGAGCAATCGGGCGGCACTTACGAGGTGGCGCGCGCCTTGGGGGCAGGGCCATGGAGCCTGTTCTGGCGGGTGGGTCTGCCCTTAGCGCGGCCCGCCATCGCGGCAGGCTTGGCGCTGGTATTGATGGAGACGGTCGCCGACTTTGGCACAGTGCAGCACTTCGCCGTGCAGACGCTGACGACCGGCGTGTTCTCGACGTGGCTGAACGGTGACAATGCTGGCGGGGCCGCGCAATTGGCCGGCGTGATCTTGGTTTTGATTCTTGGCCTGATCTTTGTGGAACGCGCAAGCCGGCGCAATGCGCGGTTTCATAAACCCTCGCGCGCGGTGCGGCCCGTGGTGCCGATGCAACTGTTCGGGGCAGGGGCTTGGGCGGCGATGGTTGCCTGTTTGGTGCCGCTGACCATGGGTTTTGTTCTGCCGGTGGCGGTGATGCTGGCCCATGCGCTGCAAAAGCCCAAGGCCTGGCTTGCGCCCGGATTGGGGCAGGCGGTGGTCAACACGTTGGTGGTGGGGGCGGTCGCTGCGGTACTGACCGTGGGGGCCGCGACCTTTCTGATCCACGGCCTGCGCCTGTCTCGGCGTGGCTTGGCCCGTGTGATCTTGCCACTGACCTCGTTGGGATATGCGGCACCCGGGGCTGTGCTGGCAGTTGGTATCCTGATCCCGCTGGCCGCCCTTGACCACAAGCTGGCCGATGGGGTCTTGGCCGTGACCGGCTATGATCCGGGCTTGGTGCTGACGGGGACGGCGGCGGCCCTTGTGCTGGCCTATGCCGTGCGCTTTTTTGGCATCGCGCAAGGGGCTGTCGAGGCAGCCTTTGGCCGTGTCGCCCCCACCCTGCCCATGGCCGCGCGCTCGCTTGGCCAAACCGCAGGCGGCGTGCTGCGGCGCATCTACCTGCCCTTGATGCGCGGATCAGTCAGCACCGCGCTGCTGATGGTGTTCGTCGATTGCGTCAAAGAACTGCCCGCCACCCTGATGCTGCGCCCGTTCAACTTTAACACCCTCGCTACCCGCGCCTATGATCTTGCCAGCCTAGAAAAAATCACCGAGGCCGCCCCCGCAGCCCTCTTGGTGATCGCCTTCAGCCTGACAGCCGTCGCCATCATGGCAAGATCTTCGCGCACCTGAGGCTTGCAAGAGGAAGAAATCTTGACTATGAAAGCCCTGCTGCCTCTATAGCTCAGCTGGTAGAGCACCTGATTTGTAATCAGGGGGTCACGGGTTCGATCCCTGTTGGGGGCACCAGATTTCTTAACGGCGACAATGGTTTAGACCACTGTCGCCGTTTTTATTTCCTGAAGCTAAAAGTTATAAACAGCTATAAACAGATTTTGGGTGTTTTGGGGGTCGGAATCAAGATGGTTCTCTCACGGATTGGGCCTTTAATGGGCATCCCAAAAAACCTTCTCCTTTTGAATAGCGTTCGACAGCTGAGTGTCATTATGATAGCCTTGGTTCGAATAGAAGACAGGGTGGTGATATGGCTAATAGCTACATGTGGGTATCTGATCTGAACGTTTCTTACGCAGATGCGCTGCAGTTGGCGACGACTTACACCCAAAACGGAGTTACTGGTCATCTCCTCACAATCGAGTCATCAGGTGAAGAAACTGCAGTTTACAACTGGTTGTCGGCCAACCACCAATCCACGGTTTATCTAGGTATATCTGACGTTACCGTTGAGGGGACATGGGTCTATACCGCAGGCCCAAATATTGGGGAGCAACTTCTATACAATAGTTGGTCGGGTAGCGAGCCCAATGGCGGTACGTCAGAAAATTATGGGGTTCTACATTTTTGGGGAGTTTGGCTCGATTATCCTTCAAGCTTTCCGAATGGCGCAGTGCAAGCCTCAGAATGTAAAGGTTTTGTCGTCGAGTTTGAAAGTGCGTCCGGTGGTGATTTAACGTTTTCTGACAGTAGTGGCACCATTGAATCAGGCGGTGGTAGTTCAGGCGGTGGTAGTTCAGGCGGTGGCACGCCTGCAGATCCAATTCAGGTCAATAACAACTATGACTTATCCCTTGATGCGCCTGTTTCTTATGAGACGGACTCGTGGCCACATTTCTTAATAGCAGTTGATATGAATGGTGATGAATTACTTGACCTTGCCGTTCTTAATTCATTCTCGCAATCTGTCAAAGTTTATTTTAATGACGGATTGGGAGGCTTTGACACAAGTAAATCTTATTCTTTAGGTGGAGGCATAAACCCTTCAGGCCTTGCGGTTGGTGATCTTAACGGAGACGGGCTTCAGGATTTTGTTGCTTCTGACCAGTATGGCTCAGACAAAGTCACTGTTATTTATGGTACTGGGTTTGGCGTTGATGGGCTTCCAACTTTCAGTGCGCCAGTAAAATTTCAGGTTGGTAAGGGCCCAGTCTACATTTCTTTAGCGGACATGAATGGCGACGGCCATTTGGACATTCTGTCGCCAAATGAAGGGGATGGGACATTTTCCGTTGTTTTCAACGATGGGTTCGGATCGTTTGGGCCTGCCTCAAGCTACAACGTTGGAGGTGCGACTTATCTGACCACGGCAGCGGATTTGAACGGAGATGGGGCGGCGGATGTTGTTAGCGGCGGGGCAAGTGGTGTTTTATATATCTATCAGAACGATGGCGCTGGAGGTTTCACTTTAGACCAGACGATTGCAAATGGGTCTCATGAGTTTGCCCTTGGTGACATAAATGGAGATGGATTTTGCGATATAATCTCAGCGAATAAGGGAAAAGCGTCGATTTCCGTGCTGATCAATGATGGTCTGGGTCATTTCACTCAAACCGATTACAACGCAGGATCTGCGCCGGGTTGGGTTTCAGTTGTTGACGTAAATGGCGATGGTCATAATGATCTCTTAGTATGTAATCAGGGTTCAAGCACACTCCAACTCTTCATAAACTCGGGCGATGCTATTGGAACGCTTTCGTCACAGTTGACTTACAGCATTCCATCGATCGCTTATCAGGCGGATGCTGCTGACCTGAACGGTGATGGACTAATAGATATAATGTCAGCCAATGTTTCGACCAATTCGTTGTCAATATTTTTTCAAAAAACAACCATAGGTACCGAAAGCAGCGACACAATTTCCGCTACCGAGGATGGGGTAGCGACCGGTTTAGGTGGCAATGATACGATTTCTGGCGATGCAGGTAACGAAGAACTATTGGGCGATAATGGCTCTGATTCGCTGAGCGGCGGAGCCGGCAACGACACGCTCGAAGGGGGTTCTGGGAATGACGTTCTGGCGGGTGGAACCGGTTCTGACGTTTTGATCGGCGGAATTGGGGATGACGAAGCAAGCTATGCAATGTCATCTATTGGGGTTGCAGTGAATCTGCTCACTGGGACTGGAGTTGGTGGGGATGCCCAAGGCGATACGTTGACAGGCATCGAGGGTGTGGTGGGATCTGGACAAAACGACAGCCTGATCGGTGGGACCGGCAACGATAGTTTGGATGGTGGTTCTGGTAATGACGTGATCGGCGGCGGTGCTGGTGACGACAGTTTACAGGGTGGAACTGGGGTGGACACTGCGGACTATTCCAGCGCCCAGGCATCAATAGTCGTGGATCTTTCGATTGGTACAGTCACAGGGAATGGCAACGACAGCTTGTCTGGAATCGAGAACGTCGTTGGGGGGCAATCTAATGACCAGATGAACGGAAGCTCTGGGGACAATTTACTCGACGGTGGTGCTGGCAATGACACGCTGGCGGGGGGTGCTGGCAATGACACCTATGTGGTGGATTCTGCCAATGACGTGGTGACT
>JBAXLX010000141.1:0-8639 GCA_037134595.1 Pseudomonadota bacterium | reverse complement strand
GCCCATACCCATGCCGAGGCTTTGGCGTTTTTTGACGCCATCGCCCCCATCGTTTATGCCGAATCGGTCGATATGTCCGTCGCTTGGATGCAGTCGCGCTATGACAAGGGCGAGACGGTCGAAGAGCAAACCGCCTATATGAACTGCCCGATGGACAAGGCGCAGTACGATGCCTTTATCGCCGCCTTGCTGGCTGCCGAAAAAACCGAATTCCGCCCCGAGGAAGCCGCCAGCTATTTCGACGGCTGCCTGCCGATCGAGGTGATGGCCGAACGCGGCCCCCAGACCCTGCGCTTTGGCCCGATGAAGCCGGTGGGCCTGACCAACCCGCACAATCCGCAAAAGCCCTATGCCGTGGTGCAACTGCGCCGTGATAACAAGCTGGGCACGCTGTACAACATCGTGGGCTTTCAGACCAAGATGAAATACGGCGCGCAACTGGCTGTTTTCAAAATGATTCCCGGTCTTGAAAACGCCAGCTTTGCAAGGCTCGGCGGCATTCACCGCAACACGTTTATCAATTCTCCCACCCTGCTTGATGACCAGATGCGCCTGAAATCGCGGCCCAATATCCGCTTTGCGGGCCAGATCACGGGTGTCGAAGGCTATGTGGAAAGTGCAGCCATGGGGCTGGTCGCAGGCCGTATGGCCGCGGCTGAAATGCAGGGCAAAATCCTGCCCCCCCCGCCACCTGATACGGCCATGGGGGCGCTGATCACCCATATCACCGGCGGGGCCGAGGCGAAGACGTTTCAGCCGATGAATGTGAACTTCGGCCTTTTCCCCCCGATTGACGCCCGCGGCGGTCGCAAGGGTCGCAAAGACCGCTACAAAGCCTATACAGACCGCGCCAAAGATTCTTTCACCCAATGGCTCGGCTAACCCGCTTTGCCCCCTCGCCCACTGGCCCGTTGCATCTGGGCCATGCCTATGCCGCCCTGATCGCCACCGAGCGCGGGGATCAGTTTTTGGTGCGGATCGAAGACATCGACCGCACCCGCTGCAAACCCGCCTACGAGGCGCAGATATTTGACGATCTGCACTGGCTGGGCCTGACGTGGCAAACCCCCGTGATGCGCCAATCGCAGCGCCAAGCGGCTTATGAGTCTGCCCTAAACCAGCTTGCCGCGCAGGGGTTGACCTATCACTGCACCTGTACGCGCGCCGATATCCGCGCAGCCCTGTCTGCCCCGCAAGAAGGGGTGGATGGCCCGATTTATCCGGGCACCTGCCGTGCGGCACAGCATCACAGCGGCGCTGTGCGGTTGAACATGGCCAAGGCAGCCAAGGTGCTGCCGGACTTGAGTTTCATCGAAACCGGCTCACATCCGGCACAGTATAAAATCAACCCCGCCCAACTGATCCAATCCAGCGGCGATGTTGTTCTGTCGCGGCGCGACATTGGTGTGGCCTATCATCTGGCCGTGGTGGTGGATGACGCCGCCCAAGGCATCACCGAGGTTACACGCGGCCAAGACCTGTTTGCCGCAACCCCGTTGCAGGTGGCCCTTCAGCACTTGCTGGCCCTGCCGACCCCCGCCTATCACCACCACGCCCTGATCCGCGATGATCAGGGCAAGCGCCTAGCCAAGCGCGACGATGCCCGCGCCTTGGCCAAGTACCGCGCGGAAGGCGCAAGCCCCGCCGACATTCGCGCCATGATCGGCCTGTAGCCGGTTTCAGGGCTTTTTCGGCCCGTCCAAATGCTTGCGAAGGCGCGAGGGCGTGTTGAACTTGGGGTTCTTGAACGGGTTCTTATCCCCCTGCGAGCGCAGCGTGACACGAATCGGCGTGCCGGGCATATCGAAATGCTCGCGCAATCCGTTCACCAGATAACGGCGGTAGCTGTCGGGCATATCCTCGGGGTGCGAGCACATGACGATAAAGCCCGGCGGGCGGGTTTTCACCTGCGTCATATAGCGCATGCGAATCCGCTTGCCGCCGGGGGCTGGCGGCGGGTGGGCTTCGGTCATGGCACCCAGCCATGTGTTCAGGCGGGCGGTCGGCACACGGCGGTTCCACACCTCATGCGCTTTCAGGATCGCTTCGTGCAAACGGTCCATCCCGCGGCCTGTCTTGCCCGAGATCGTCACCAAGGGCGCACCGCGCAACTGCGGCAACAGGCGTTCGAACATTTCTTTCAGTTCTGCCAGCTTTTCTTGCTTTTCGTCTTCCAGATCCCATTTGTTGATCGCCACAACCACGGCGCGCCCTTCGGTTTCGGCAAAGTCGCAAATCCGCAAGTCTTGGGTTTCAAAGGGAATTTCTACATCCAGCAGCACAACCACCACTTCGGCAAAGCGCACAGCCCGCAGGCCATCGGCGACCGAAAGCTTTTCCAGCTTTTCAACCACCTTGCCCTTTTTACGCATCCCCGCCGTGTCAAAAATCCGCGTCGGGGTGCCGCGCCATTCGGTTTTGACGGAAATCGCATCCCGGGTGATCCCCGCCTCTGGCCCCGTCAGCAAACGGTCATAGCCCAGAATCGTATTGATCAGCGTCGATTTGCCCGCATTCGGGCGGCCGATCACAGCGATTTGCAGCGGTTTTTCGACCGATGGCCGCCACGAGACATCGTCAGCCTCTAGCTCTGCCTCTTCTTCGGAAATATCCACGTCGACCACAGGCGCATCGGCTTCGGCGCGGGCGGCGAAAAGCTCTTCATAGGGTTTAAGCGCGTTGTAAAGATCGTCAATCCCTTCGCCGTGTTCGGCCGACAGGCGGATGGGTTCGCCAAGGCCAAGGCTCCACCCTTCCAGCGCCCCCGCATCGCCCGCTTTGCCTTCGGCTTTGTTGACGCCCAAGATCACCTTGGCGCCCTTTTTGCGCAAGATTTCGGCAAAGGTTTCATCCGAGGGGGTCACGCCCACCCGTCCGTCGATCAAAAACAGGCTGACATCGGCCATGTCCACGGCGCGTTCGGTCAGGCGGCGCATGCGCCCCTGAAGGCTGTCGTCGGTGATTTCTTCAAGGCCTGCCGTGTCGATCACGGTAAAGCGTAGGTCGAACAGCTTGGCATCCCCCTCGCGCAGATCGCGCGTGACACCGGGTTGGTCATCGACCAAAGCCAGCTTGCGGCCAACCAGTCGGTTGAACAGGGTCGACTTGCCCACATTCGGGCGGCCCACGATGGCGAGGGTAAAGCTCATTGACGCTCCTTGCGTTCGCAAGCGGTTCGCTTACACCCAACGCCGGTCAGCGGAAAGCCAGAAGTTGGCCCTTGGTATCAACGATAAAAAGCATCCCCTGCGCCAAGGCCGGCGGGGTTGCGGCCCCACCGGGCAAGGGCACTTGGCCCGCAAGGCTGCCATCGGTGGGGTTAAAGAAGCGCAACTGCCCGTCAGACGAGCCAACCACCAGATGCCCGCCTGCCAGAACTGGCCCAAAGCTTGCGGTGATTTGCATTAGCTTTTTGGGCTTGGTCTTGGTGAAATAGGGCAGATCGACGGCCCAGATGGTTTGGCCATCACGCGCATTCAGGCGCACAAGGCGGCCTTCGTCATTGGCGACAAAGACCGACCCGCCGACCACGAGCGGCGGGTTCAGCGCCCCTTCGCCAGCGGTCCACAGCGTCTCGCCCGTGGCTTGGTCAAAGGCCCCCGTCTGGCCCGCCTCAGTGCCGGCATAAACCACGCCACCGGTCAGGACCGGATCGCCCGTCACATCGCCCGATGTGGCATAAGACCGCCCCAGCCGCTTGCCCGACACGGCCGCAGACCAAACCGAGGCCCCGGTCGCGGCATTTACCCCCAGCAATATGCCCGAAGAGAACGGAAACACCACCGTCGCCCCATCCACAGCAGGTGACGCCCCGGCATCAAAGCGGAAGGGTTCGACATTGCTTGCCCCCGAGGCTTGCCACAGAATGCGCCCTGTGGCGGCATTCAACGCCCAAGCGGTGCCATCCGCACCCACCACATAAACCGCATTGCCCGCCACCGCCGGAGCCCCCGTGGGCATCGCATCCAAACGTTGGCGCCAGATCACGGTGCCATCTGCCGCGTTCAGCGCAATCGTCTCGCCGTAGCCGGTCGTGGCGTAAAGCCGCGTGCCATCCGCCGCCAAACCGCCCCCCGACACGCCACCACCGGCATCGAAAGACGCAGTCAGGTCGGCATGCCAAAGCGTCGCGCCTTGGATCGACACCGCCGTCACCCCCGACAGCGCGTCCATCACAAAGACCTTACCAGCCGCGATAACCGGAGCCGCCTCGATTCGGTTCTTTTTGGAATTGCCCGCCCCAATCGCAACGCTCCACACCAACTGCGGCGCATCGCGCAGCGCGCCATGCGGCCCCGTGTGGCGCACGGACCCGCCGCGCTGGGGCCAATCGGCGTTGGATATTGCAGCCGGCAAAGAGATGGGCAGGGTCTGATTGGCCGGACGATCGGGCGGTGGAACCGGGTCGGGTTGGCCATCGACCGGGATCGACGCAGCCAAGGGCGCGCGGATCGGAAAGCGCGTGCCCTCTAAAATCACATCCTTATTGCACGCCGACAGTGCCACGGTGACCATCAGGGCCATCAGCCCCGCCCGGCCACCTGCCACCTTGACCCGTGTCACCTTACCCCGTTGTTCCGGCTTTCGCATGGTCATCGCCTGTGCCTCACCCCTCAGAGGGAGCGGCATCGGGTGCCGCAGGTTTCGTCTCGGGCACGGTGCCGCCCAAGGCCGTGATCGCCGCCGTCAGGCGTTGGCGCAGGCTTGACGGCGCCTCTTGATCTTGAATCAGCGTGATCAAGGCGCTCAAAGCGTCATCTGTCTTGCCCTCTTCCAACAAAAGGTAAGCCAATTGCTCTTCGGCCAAAACCCGCATCGGGCGACCGGCGACATCCACAGCCGCCAAGGCGGCGCGACGATCGGCCAAGGGCTGATCCTTGCCAGCAATCGCCACGCGCTTGATCACCGCCAGATCGCGGTAAATCTGCGGGCGGGCGGTATCTGCCGCCAGCGCATCAAGACTTGCCAAAGCCGCGGCCTTATCCTTGGCGGGATTGGCGGCCTGCAAAAGCGCCAAAAGCGCTGTTTGGTCCCCGTCCGCCGGAACCGCCGCCAAAGCCGCGGCCCGTTCCGCCGGATCGGTCTTTTCCGCAGCCGACATCAAGGCATCGCCAAACCGTTGCGCCCGCGCCGCTGTCTGCGCCTTTTGCCATTCGGTAAAGCCCGCACCGCCAACCACCAGCAGCACAACCACAACACCGATCCAGCCATATTTGCGAAAGCCGGCATAAAGCCGGTCCCTGCGCACGGCATCGGTAACTTCGTCGACGAAACTGTCTTGGGTGCTCATGCGGCCTCCTGCTTTTCTTCAGTCTTACACGGTTCGGGCCAAGGGGGACAAGCCCTGCCCTATTGGGCGGCGACCCGTGCCGCTTTGGCCTCGGCTTGGGCCTGCATCTCTTCGGCGGATTGGCGTTCCCACATGGCCGTGTAGCGCCCGCCCAAGGCGAGCAGCTCTTCATGCGTGCCCTCTTCGCGCACCACACCCTCTTCCAGCACCAAAATCCGGTCGGAATCGGCGATGGTCGACAGACGGTGGGCGATGGTGATGACCGAACGGCCCTGCCCCATCAGCTGCAAACTGTCCTGAATGTCGCGCTCTGTCTGGGTATCCAGCGCCGAGGTCGCCTCGTCCAGCACCAGAATCGGCGGGTTTTTCAGCAAGGTGCGCGCAATGCCCACGCGCTGCTTTTCCCCACCTGACAGTTTCAGCCCGCGCTCGCCCACCTTGGCCTGATAGCCATCGGGCAGCGACAGGATAAAGTCGTGGATTTTGGCCGCCTTGGCCGCAGCCTCTACCGCGTCGCGCGGCGCATCGGGGTTGCCATAGGCCATGTTGTAATAGACCGTGTCGTTGAACAGCACCGTGTCTTGCGGCACCACACCGATGGATTGGTGCAGGCTGGTTTGGGTGACATCGCGGATATCTTGACCATCGATTTTGATCGACCCGCCGGTGACCTCATAAAAGCGAAACAACAGCCGCCCGATGGTCGACTTGCCAGAGCCTGACGGACCGACCAGCGCAATCTTCTGCCCCGGCCCGACGCGCAAGGAAATCCCCTTCAAAATCGGGCGGTTGGCGTCATAAGCGAAGGTGACATTGTCAAACACCACCTCGCCCTTGGGCACGTTCAGATCAGGCGCATTGGGCGCATCGTTGATTTCGGCAGGTTGTGACAGCAGGCCAAACATCTCGCCCATATCCACCAAGGCCTGCCGGATTTCGCGGTACACCGTGCCCAAAAACCCCAAAGGCAGGGTGATTTGCATCATATAGGCGTTGACCATGACAAAGTCGCCGACCGTGAATTTGCCCTGTTGCACGCCGATGGCAGACATCACCATGACGATGATCAGGCCGATGGTGATGATGACATTCTGCCCGATGTTCAGGATCGAGAGCGATTGGCCGGTGCGCACGGCAAAGCCTTCATAGGCTTGCATCGCACGGTCATAGCGGGCCGCCTCGCGCGCTTCGGCGTTGAAATATTTGACGGTTTCGTAGTTCAGCAGCGAATCGATGGCCTTTTGGTTGGCATCGGTGTCTTGGTCATTCATCGCGCGGCGGATCTGCACGCGCCATTCGGTGACCTTGAACGTATAGGTCACATACAGCGTGATCGTGGCCAGCACGACGACCATGTAAAGCCAGCCAAAATAGGCCGCAAAGATCACCGAGACCATGAAAAGTTCCAAGATCAGCGGGATGATCGAAAACAGCATAAAGCGCAAAAGGAAGTCGACGCCCTTGACCCCGCGTTCAATCACACGGCTTAGGCCCCCCGTCTTGCGCGTGATGTGATAGCGCAGCGACAGGCGGTGAATATGGGTGAAGGTTTCAAACGCCAGCTTGCGCAGGGCGCGCTGGCCCACCCGCACAAAGACCCAATCGCGCATCTCGCCGAAAAACACCGTGCCCATCCGCGCCAGCCCGTAAGCCACGGTCAGCCCCACTGCGCCCAAAAGCAGCGCGGTACCGGCATCGGTGCCGGAATGCAGCGTCAGGGCATCGACGGCCTTTTTGTACAAATAGGGCGTGCAGACCGAGACGATCTTAGACACCAGCAGCAGCAGCAGGGCAAAGACCACCCGCTGCTTCACCCAAAGCTCGCCCTTGGGCCACAGGTAAGGGGCGATCCGCTTCATCGTTTGCCAGCCACTCGAAGGCGCTTTGGCGATGTCGGCGGAGGTGGCGGTTCGGGTCATGCTGCGCATCAAAAATTCCTTTGGCCTTGGCAACGGTTCTTTCCGACGGCCTGTGGCAGACTTGGGTGAGGACACGGCATAAGTAAAGGCCCCGGCACGGGATTTTCCAGCGCCGGTTCCGTCATAATAGCGTGTACCGCGTCAGTTTTGCGGCAGTGTAAAGATTTGGCCCGGATAAATCAGGTTGGGGTCTTTGATCTTATCCTTGTTGGCCTCGTAAACCTGCACGTAAAGAATGCCCTGCCCCATTTGCTCGCGGGCAATTCCCCAAAGGGTAAAGCCGGGCTGGACCGTCACGCTCACCAGGGCCGCAGGGGCGGCGGGGTCGCTTGCGGGTGCGGCCTTGGCCGCAGGGGCGGCGGGTGCGGGTGTCTCGGCGCTGGACTGCGCTGTCGTCTCAGAGGCTGTCGCGGTTTGGGGTGTGGCGTTGTCGGCGGTGGTGTCTGCTGGGGCTGGTTCTGTCGTGACGGGGGTGACAGGTTCACTCGACGCCTTGGCCGCCGGGGCAGGCGTTGCAGCCGCGTCAGCAGGAGCAGACGTTGCAGCCACGTCAGCCGCGGCAGGCGTTGCAGCCACGTCAGCAGGGGCCGGTGTGGCCGCGGCGGCAATTTGTGTGCCGCTGGCTGCCGCCAAAGCCTCAGGGGTTTCGCGTTTGAACGGGGTTTCATAGCGCGAGGCGACTTTGCCCGACCCGTCCAACTCATCGGCGCGCAGGGTATAGATTTTGGGCTCGATGCCGGTCTGGGTCATGTTCCAAGTGCCATCCCCGCCCACCGTCGTCGGATCGCCCAAAGGCATGTTGTCCAGATACAGCCGAATGCGGTTGCCCGCCGTGCCATGGCCACCAAACTGCACTTTCTGGGGGGTGGGATAAGCAATCGTGTCGATGGTTACATTGGCTGCGACTTCTGCGGCCACGTCGGTGTCGGTCTGCAAGACCTGCGCGCCTTGGTCATTGACGGCCACGGCCGTAGCACCGCTTTGGGCCGCAGGGGGTTGGGGCGTGTCTGACGCGACCTCGGCAGGGGCCGCTGCGGGGTCTGTTGGCTTGGCGGCATCCGCCACGACCGGCGCAGCCGTCGTGGCCGCCAAAGCCACCGAGGTGGGCGAATTCACCTGCGTGCCGTCAGACAAGGTCGCAACCATCGTCATCAAGCGCCCCGCCGCAGCGGGAGGCAGATCGAACATCGCCACGAACTTACCTGTGCCATCGGCCGTGGCGGTGGCCACTTGCGCGCCATCGACAAGGAGAGTGACCATGGCCCCGTCTGCCACTTGCCCCGCCACAAGGGCAGAGCCGTTCGGATCAAGGCGCATCACATCAAAGGTCGGCGCAACCGCGGCGGGCGCAACCGTGGCTGCAGGTGCCGTCGTCGCGGCGTCGGTCGCGGCAGGGGCAGGTGTGGCGGGGTCGGTCGCGGCGGGGGGCG
>JBAXLX010000140.1:0-8647 GCA_037134595.1 Pseudomonadota bacterium | reverse complement strand
GGGCACCAAGGTCACGTCGTGGTTCTTGACGGCCATGGTTTCATCCAGACTGCCATCTTCAGTATAGACGCGCTGAATGCCAAAGCCTTGGGCAGGGTTCAGGCGGTGGTAATAGGTTTCTTCCAGATAGGTCATGCGGGGAAAATCATCCTCGTCATGGCGGTGGCTGGGGTAGGACGACCAGTTGCCTTGGGGGGTGAAGACCTCTGTCACCAGAAGACTTGAGGCCACGTCGCGGCCTTCCATCGCGATGTTGTTGACAAAGCGGGTGTTGGCCCCTGTGCCGCGCGGCAGCATCGAGATGCCCTCTGGCCCCAAGCGGCGGGCGGGATAAGCGCCTTTGGCGGGGGCGGTGCAGACGGCCAAGGTGCAGGCGCTGGTGGCAACTGCGCTCCACGAGGTGTCGGCGGGAAGGTATACGCAGTGCGGCGGGGTCTTTTCGAAGACGTTCATCCGCTCGCCCATCTCGCCGAAATCTTGGCCTGCGCCGGTGATCTGGGCTTTGCCTTCGACCAGCACCAAGATGACCTCGCGGTCGCCCGTGACTTCGGCTGCGGTTTGGCCAGCCGCCAGACGGTACAGACCAAAGCCGACATAGGACCAACCCGCGCTTTGGGCGGTGATGTCATGCACCTTGCCTGTGGTGCCGGTTGGTTTGCGCAGCAAATGTGACATGACAGACCCCTTTGAAATGGCGAAAACCTCTAGCGCACCAAAGCCTGATGCGCTGCCCCCGCGACATAGGCGTCGCGGGCGGCCTGAACTTCGGGGCGGACCGACACTTCGGGCACGGCCACTTCCCACCAGCTGCCGCCACCGCCGGTGCCGGGCATCGGGTCGGTGTCAATCACGATCACCGTGGGCAGGCGCGCTGATTTCGCGGCTTGCATTGCGGTTTCAAGCTCTTGAACCGTCGCGGCCTTGACCACATGCGCCCCCATCGACCCGGCATGGGCCACAAAATCGATGTTGGAAGGGTTCACATGATAGCTGTCGTCCAGCAGATTGTTGAACGGCGCACCGCCTGTGGCCTTTTGCAGACGGTTGATGCAGCCATAGCCGCGGTTGTCGGTGAGCACGACTGTAAAGGGCACGCCCATCATCACGGCGGTGGCCAGTTCACTGTTGGCCATCATATAGCTGCCATCGCCGACCATGCAGACGACATCGGCATCCGGCCGCGCGAGTTTCACCCCCATGGCTCCGGCAATCTCGTAGCCCATGCAAGAAAAGCCGTATTCCATGTGATAGCCGCCCTTGGCAGTGCGCAAAAGCGTGTGGAGGGCGCCGGGCATGGTGCCTGCCGCACTCATCACGACCGAGGTCTTGCCCGTGTTGCGCTGCACCGCGCCAATCACCTGCGCATCGCTGGGCAATTGGTTGCCAGCGGGAAGCGCTGTCAGACCATCGACCACGGCAAACCACGCCTCGCGGGCGGCAAAATCGGGGTCGGCAAAGCGGGTGGCGCCCAAAGCGGCACTGATCTTTTCCAGCGCCACTTTTGCATCTGACACCAGCGCCATAGCACCGCGTTTGGCCGCATCATAGCCATGCACGTTGATCGACAAAATCTTGCGGTTAGGGGCAGAAAAGACCGTCCATGACCCCGTGGTGAAATCGGAAAACCGTGTGCCAACCCCGATCACCAGATCAGCTTTGGCCGCAAGTTCGTTCCCGCATGCGGTGCCCGTCACCCCCGGCGTGCCGAAATGCAGCTTTTCGTCACCGTCTACCGCGCCTTTGCCCGCTTGGGTTTCGACCAAGGGGATGTTGTGGGTGCGCGCAAAGGCCAGCAAAGCCTCTTGCGCGCCGGAATAGAGCACGCCGCCACCTGCCACGATCAGGGGCGACTTGGCGGCTTTGATCGCTGCCACAGCGGCGGCAAGTTCGCGCGCGTCAGGCTCGGGGCGCGCTATGTACCAGACCTTGGGGTCAAAGAATTCGACAGGGTAATCATAGGCTTCGGCCTGCGTATCTTGGCAAAAGGCCAGCGTCACGGGGCCGCAATTGGCCGGATCGGTCATCACCCGCAAGGCGCGGGGCAAGGCGGTCAAAAGGTGCTCGGGGCGGCTGATGCGGTCGAAATAGCGGCTAACGGGGCGGAAGCAATCGTTGGCCGACACGGTGCCATCGTCAAAATCTTCGACCTGTTGCAGCACGGGGTCGGGCGCGCGGCTGGCAAAGACATCGCCCGGTATCAGCAGCACCGGCACGCGGTTCACATGCGCCAGCGCTGCCGCCGTGACCATATTGGTCGCCCCCGGCCCGATGGACGAGGTGACCGCCATCGCCCGCCTGCGGTTCATGGTCTTAGCATAGGCAATCGCCGTATGCGCCATGGTCTGCTCGTTCTGGCCGCGCCATGTGGGCAGGGCTTGGCCTATCCCATGCAGCGCCTCGCCCAAGCCTGCCACGTTGCCGTGGCCGAAAATCGCCCAGACACCGGCGATGAAGGGTTGCCCCTCTTCCGTCATCTGGACGGACAGCCATTTGACCATGGCTTGGGCGGCAGTCAGGCGGATTGTGGTCATTTTGCGGCTCCTTGCCCGGTGCGGGCGTCATCCCATAGGCCCACCAAACGGCGGTAATTGGCGGCCATTGTGGCCACGGCGGTTGCATCGTCGATCTTGCCCGCGATCCAATCGCGCCCGACATCGGCGTGGATCGTGCGGCCCACGGCAAAACCTTTCACCAGCGCGAAGGGGGCTGCAAGCCGGAAAGAGGCGGCGAGTTCTTCTTCCGTCTGACCCAGACCCAGAATGACGATGCCTTGCACATAAGGATCATTCGCCTCGATCGCGGCACAGGTCGCGGCCCAAGCTTGCGTCGTTTGCATCGGTTCCAGCTTCCACCAATCGGGAAAGACGCCGATATCATACCAGCGCTGGATCAGGCGGGCATTGGTCAGATCATCGACAGGACCAACTTTGGACGGGATGATTTCCAACAGCATCTCTAGCCGGTTGCGCCGACAGGCGGCAAAAAGGCGGGTGACGGTGTCTTCTTGGGCTGTGCGCATCTCTTCGGAATCGTCGGGGTGGCAAAAGCACAAAACCTTAACGATATGTTCCAAAGGCCATTCCGACAGGCCACCGAAATCAGGCCCAATCTCGGGTTCCAGCGTCAAGGGGCGCGAGGTCGGCCATTCCACCGGACGGCCGATCCACAGCCCCTGCCCCGCCGCACGGTACAGCGCTGTGCGCCCCAAGCGGCTGTCACACAGCAGGCCAAAGCCGTCGCGGCCCTGCGCCACATCCATCGTGGCCTCCAAGCACAGGTCTTTGAAAGCCGCGATCTTTTGCGGGGTCGCGCCGGGGATATCTTCCATCTGGATGCGGTGGTCATAGGCAAAGGCCTTGACCTCGCCCCAGACCTTGCGGCGATTGGTTGCCCAATGCACCTGTTCTAGCGCCAAATCCTTGCGCAAAGCCTTGTTGACAATACCGCGCTTAAGGAAAAACTGCATCTCCTCCCATGACGGATAAGCCGGCGTGCACCCGTGGCGAGATACGGCGAAGGCCCCGCAGACATTGGCATATTTCAATGCCGTCGGCCAAGGCTCATCATCCAGCCAGCCTTTCAGCAACCCCGACATAAAGCCGTCACCCGCCCCAAGCACGTTAAACACGTCGATCGGAAAGCCGGGGCCGGTTTGGCCATCGTCCAGACTGTCGGGCACCGCACCGGTGAAGGCCACAGCCCCCATAGGGCCGCGCTTGCACACCAAGGTGGCCTTGGACACAGCCCGCACGGCGCGCAAAGCGGCGATGGTGTCGGTGGTGCCACCTGCGATGTGGAACTCTTCTTCGGTGCCCACGATCAGGTCGAACAAATGCAGCGTTTGCTGCAACTTGGCCGTCACCTTGGCGCTTTCGATGAAACGGCTTTCGCCGTCACCGTGGCCGGCAAGCCCCCACAGGTTGGGCCGATAGTCGATATCCAACGCCGTGCGCGCGCCGTGTTTGCGCGCCAAGGTCAGGGCTTTGAGCACCGCTGCCTCGGTCTTGGTGTGCGACAGATGCGTGCCCGTGGCCACGACAGAGCGCGATTGGGCAATGAAGCCCTCGTCAATATCATCCTCGCACAGCGCCATATCGGCACAGTTCTCGCGGTAGAAAATCAAAGGAAACTGCTTTTCGTCGCGAATCCCCAGCAGAACCAGCGCTGTCAGCCGCTCTGGATCGGTTTTCACCCCGCGCGTATCCACGCCTTCTTTGGCCAACTCTTCCAAGATAAAGCGGCCCATATGTTCGTTGCCAACCCGCGTGATCAGCGCCGATTTCAGGCCCAGCCGCGCTGTGCCCGTGGCCATATTGGTGGGCGATCCGCCGACATATTTTTGAAAAGACGCCATGTCTTCCAACCGTCCGCCCACCTGCGCACCGTATAAGTCAACCGATGACCTGCCAATGGTGATGACATCAAGGGTTTTCATGGCCAAGGCTCCCAACTTCACGCAGGGCCAAGACTCAGGGGCCGGACTGCAATTTTAGAATTTTTATTCTAAAACACCGGCGATGGCAAAGGGTTTTCTTGACCTTTTAGCCGCCCCGCGCCGATCCAACCGCCACGGCCAGCGCAATCGCCATGGCAATCGTCGCCGACAAGGACCGAAAGGCGCCAAAATCCACTTCCGGCACCGTTAAAATCGCCTCCGAAAACCGCACCAAGGGCGAGGTCATCCGGTCTGTCAGCGCCACAATCGGCAAGCCGCGCGCTTTGGCGTCTTGCGCAAGGATCAGGGTTTCCTCCGAATAAGGCGCAAAGGTAATCGCCAAAACAGCGTCACCGGGCCGCAGGGCAAAGCGGTGATCCAGCTTGCCCACGCCGTCATGCAACATGGCGGGAACCGACATCTTTTCAAACACATAGGCCAGATAGCTGGCACCCGGAAAGGCGCGGCGCATGCCCAAGATATGTACCGTATCCGCCCCCGCCAGCACAGTGACCGCCTGTTGCAAGGCCCCTTCGTCAGCCGATTTCGCCAAGGATTCCAGCGATTGACGCCCGGCCTCGATAAACTCGGCCAAAAGGGCTGACGGGCTGCCCGCCCCGCCCTCTTTGAGGTTTTTCAACCGCGTCGAATAATCGGGCCAGCCGGGGCTATAGGCCTCGCGAAACAGGCGCTGCATCTCGGAAAAGCCCGAAAAGCCCAAAATCTGGCAAAACCGCATCACGGCCGAGGGTGGAACATCGGCCCCCGCTGCAAGTTCTGCCACGGTCGACACGGCGATACGGTCGGTGTTGGCGGCGATATAATCGGCGCATTGCCGCAGACGGCGGGGCAAATCATCCAGAATATCGGCCAAACGGGCGCGAAATTCTTCGACCGAGGCGGGCGGGCCTGCAAGGTCGTCGGGCAAATCGGCGGGCTCTGGCGTGGGCGTTTGGTCCATGGTCTTTCCAACTGTGTTGCCCAAAGCTAACAGTCTGGAACGAATATTCCAAGCCCCATGCTGCGGCCCTGCAAATCCTTGCAGATCAGGGGCTGGCCCTTTTCAAACCCTGCGCGCTGATCTAGGCCTGCGGGGCCGACCATAAGGGGATGACCATGCCGCAGTTTGCCCATCTCTTCTCGCCCCTGACGCTGCGGGGTGTGACCTTGCGCAACCGCATTTTGTCGACGGGGCACGACACGACCTTGCCCACCGACGGCACGGTCAATGCCGCCCTGATTGAATATCACCGCGCAAGGGCCAAAGGCGGGGCGGGGTTGATTGTGACGCAAGTGGCAGGCGTGCATGAAACGGCGCGCTACACCTCGCATCTGTTAATGGCCACCACGGACACTTGCATAGAAGGCTATAAAGCCTTGGCCGAGGCGGTGCATGCCGAGGGTTGCGCGATCTTTTCGCAACTGTTCCACCCGGGTCGCGAGATTATGGAAAGTGCGGATGGGCTCTTGGCCGTGGCCTATGCCCCCTCTGCCGTGCCCAACGAGCGCTTTCACGTCATGCCCCGCGCCCTGCCCGTGGCCCTGATCGAAGAAATCATCGCAGGCTATGCCAGTGCCGCACGCCGGATGCACCAAGCAGGTCTGGACGGGGTCGAGGTGGTGGCCAGCCACGGCTACTTGCCCGCGCAGTTCCTGAACCCGGGCTTGAACCTGCGCCAAGACGCCTACGGCGGCAGTGATGCCAATCGTCAGCGCTTCTTGGCCCAAGTGCTGCAAGCGATCCGCGCCGCCACCGACGACGGCTTTGTGATCGGCCTGCGCATCAGCGGCGGCGAGCGTGACGATGCTGGCCTGACGCTGGACGAGGCCGTGGCCGCCACCATCGCGCTGGAACCGCATCTGGATTATGTGAATGTCACCACCGGCACCTCGGCCAGTGTCGGAGGCGCGGTGCATATCGCCCCGCCCATGGCCTTTGCGGCAGGCTATGTCGCCCCTGACGCGGGCGTGTTTAAACGGGCCTTAAAGGTGCCGGTCTTTGTGGCGGGCCGTATCAACCAACCCCAGATTGCAGAGGCGATCCTGACCGCAGGCCAGGCCGATATGTGCGGCATGACCCGTGCGATGATCGCCGATCCCGAAATGCCCAACAAAGCCGCGCGCGGCGCGGTCGATGACATTCGCGCCTGTATCGGCTGCAATCAGGCCTGTATCGGGCATTTCCATCGCGGCTTGCCGGTGTCGTGCATTCAACACCCCCAAACAGGCCGCGAATTGGCTTACGGCACCTTGCAACCCACCCCATCGCCCAAGCGCGTCATGGTGGTCGGTGGCGGGCCTGCGGGGATGAAAGCCGCCGCGACCGCCGCCCAGCGCGGGCACCATGTGACACTGTACGAGGCCGCCCCCCACCTAGGCGGCCAAGCCCTGAAAGCGCAGCTTTTGCCCGGACGGGCCGAGTTTGGCGGCATCGTCACCAATCTAACGCGAGAGATGGAGCTGGCGCAGGTGACCATCCGGCGCGGCGTGCGGGTGACGGCAGAGCTTGTGGCGCAAATGGACCCAGATGTGGTGATCTTGGCCAGTGGCGCGCGGCCCTATGTGCCCGACCTGCCCACCGACGGGCAAATCCAGATCGTCACCGCTTGGGATGTGCTAGAGGGCAAGGTGACAACTGGCGCAAAGGTCGTGGTCGCCGATTGGCGCTGCGACTGGATCGGCCCGGGCTTGGCCGAACGCCTGACGCGGGCGGGGGCGCATGTCACCTTGGCGGTGAACGGCACGCATGCAGGCGAATCGTTGCCGCTGTATGTGCGCGACACTTTGGCCGCGACCTTGCAAGGCTTGGGCGTGCAGATCGTCCCCTATGCCCGCCTGTATGGGACGGCAGACGATACGGTCTATCTGCAACACACTGCCAGCGGTGCAGCGATTGAGGTGAGCGGCGTGGACACGGTGGTCTTGGCTTTGGGCCATACCAGCGTGGATGACTTGTCTGACACCCTGCACGCCATGGGGCGAGAGGTGCATATGATCGGCGATTGTCTCAGCCCGCGCACCGCCGAAGAGGCGGTGTTTGACGGGCTGCGGGTGGGGGTGGCGGTTTAACGCCCAAAGCGGGGGCCAGCCCCCGCACCCCCGGAGTATTTGTGCCGAAATGAAGGGGGCGCGGCGGGAACGGGGTGGGTTTTAGCCGGTAGGGCCAAGGCGGATCACGGTTTTGCCAAAATTCTCGCCGCGCAGCATCGCGACAAAGGCGGCCGGGGCGGCTTCTAGCCCGTCGATGAGGGCCTCGCGGTAGTGCATTTTGCCAGCGGCGATCCAAGATGTCATATCGGCCTCGAATTCGGGATAGAGCGCGCCAAAATCTTGCGAGACGATAAAACCGCGAAGGGTCATCCGCTTGCGCAGGATATGGCCCATCCAAAGGCCCAGACGGTCCGGGCCCTTTGGCAGGTCGGTGGCATTATAGCCCGCGACAAGCCCACAAACGGGAATGCGGGCACGGGTGTTTAAGAGGGGCATGACGGCGTCAAACACCTCGCCGCCGACATTTTCGAAATAGATGTCGATGCCCTGAGGGCAGGCGCGCTGCAATTGGGCGGCAAAGTCAGGGGCTTTGTGATCAAGGCAAAGGTCAAAGCCCAAGGTATCCACCCCAAAGGCGCATTTTTCTGGCCCGCCCGCGATGCCCACCACGCGGCAGCCGAGGATCTTGCCGATCTGCCCCACAGTCGCGCCCACAGGGCCGGTGGCCGCTGCAACACACAGTGTCTCGCCGGGTTTGGGTTGGCCTATCTGGGTCAGACCCGCCCAAGCCGTCATCCCGGGCATCCCCAAGACACCCAAGGCCCAGCTTGGGTTTTGCGGTGCCCGGCCCAAGGATGTCACGCCCGCACCATCGCTCAGTGCATAATCCTGCCAGCCAAAGTAGCCAAGCACCCAATCGCCCGCCTCATAGCCCGCCACGTGGCTTTCCACGACCTGCCCCACGGTGCCGCCCACCATCACCTCGCCCAGCGCGACGGGCGGCGCATAAGAGGGGGCGTCGCTCATCCGTCCGCGCATATAGGGGTCAAGCGAAAGGTACTGCGTGCGCACCAGCATTTGCCCTGCACCGGCCTGCGGCACAAAGGTCGTCTCCAACCGCAGCGTGCTGGCCGTGGGTTCGCCCATAGGACGCTCGGCCAAGACGATGCGCCGGTTGTGTGTGGCGGTTTGGGGCATGGGCGGTTCCTTATAAGGGCGGTC
>JBAXLX010000139.1:0-8685 GCA_037134595.1 Pseudomonadota bacterium | reverse complement strand
CTTACCCCCTGCGGGGGCGGCCCCCGTCAGTCGAACTTGCGGCTTGGCGCCAAAACCAGCGCGTCGCCTTTCAAGACGAGGGTATTGCCCACCATGCAGTGGGTTTCAAGGGTGACACGGCGCTTGGCATGGTCAATCGCTGTGACTTTCACAAATGCTTCCAGCAAATCACCCGGCCGCACCGGGGCCATGAAGCGCAGGTTTTGCGACAGATAGACGGTGCCATGACCGGGAAGCTGCTCGCCCACCACGGCAGAGATCAGGCTGGCGGTCAGCATACCGTGCGCGATGCGACCGGCAAACATGGTGTCGCGGGCGTAATCCTCGTTCAAATGCACGGGGTTGTGGTCGGTTGAGACCTCGGCAAACAGCGCAATGTCACGGTCGGTGATGGTTTTGCCGCGAGAGCGGACCATGCCGATTTCCATATCTTCGATGAAGATCGTGCTGGGCGCGTTGTTGTCGAGCATGATTCCCCCTTGGTTACGGGGAACCCTAACCGCTGCCGCATCGCAGCGCAATAAGAATGCGCAAGCTGTGCGCGTGGCGTAACTTTGTTACCGAAGCGCTGCGATGGAAAAAGTTGCCGACATCTGCCGCGCCATCAGGAACTTTTCCAGCAAGTCCTTGTCAGGATGGGCAGGGTCCGGCCCAAATTCTGCCGCCGAAATGCCGCCTGTGACATAAAGCGTGTCCAACCCTTCGGCCATCCCGCCTTGCACATCGGTGCCGATCCCGTCGCCGATGCACAAAATCTGCGGATCAGGCCGCACGCCCAAGGCCGCCAGACGGCGGCGGGCCAAGTCGTAAATCGGGGGGTGCGGCTTGCCGAAATACATCGTCTTGCCCCCCATCGCCTCATACTCCGCAGCCAAGGCCCCCGCGCAATACAGGCGCTTGTCGCCATAATCGACGATAATGTCGGGGTTCGCGCACAGCATCGTCAGGCCCGCGGCCTTGGCTTGCCGCAGGGGCAGGGCGTAATCTGCGGGGGTTTCGGTCAGGTCATTCGCCAGACCCGTGCAGATCACGACCTGCGCTTGGTCCATGCTCACCCGCGCCAAGGGCGCAGGGGTCAGATCGGCGGGGAATTCGGTAAAAAACGACTCGTCCTTGACCGCGCCGATGAAATGCGCCAGCGCCCATTGGCCGGAAAACAGCGCAAACTGCGTGGCATCGCCAGAGGTGACAACCTCATCCCACGAATCGCGGGGCACGCCCATGGCATCCAACTGCGCCACGACACTGGGCTTGGGGCGCGGCGCGTTGGTCAACAGCACCACCTTGCCACCGCCCGCGCGGTAGGCTTGCAGGGCAGCAACGGCCTGCGGGAAGGGTGTCTTGCCATTGTGCAAGCAGCCCCACAGATCACAAAACACCGCATCATAGCGGCGGGCAATCTGGGCAAGGGCGGGGATCAGCTCTGTCATGGATTGCCTTTGTTCTGCAGGAGGGAGAGGGATTTTTCGCAGAAAAATCGTGGCTTACGATTTTTCTGCGAAAAATCAGCGTTGCATCAAAGTTTCAGCGCCGGAATGATCTGCTTTTTGCGGCTCATCAGCCCCGGGATCACCACGGTGTCACCCGTCACTTTAACGCCAAAAGACGCTTCAGCCATTTGGCGCACCAGATCGTTGGGCACCAGCAGGGTCGCTTCTTCTTTCAAAATGTCGATGACAAACAGCAAGACCTGATCGGCCCCGTCTTCTTGCGCCACCCCCACCATCGACGCCATCAGCGAGGCTTTGCGGTCTAGCACGATCTTGGGCGCTGTGGTTTCCAGAACCGAAACCCGCAGGTCCTTGCCTGCGACATTGTATTCCTTGGAATCCATCCGCAGCAGGGCTGCATCGGAAAAGGCCGAGACATCGGACTTCGCCTCAAACAACTTGGTCGCCAGATCGGCAATCGACACACCCAGATCCGCCGCCAGCTTTTCGGCCACAGCACGGTCATGCGCGGTGGTGGTGGGGGAGCGGAATTCCAGCGTGTCAGACAGAATGCACGACAGCATCGCCCCCTTGATCGCGCGCGGTGCTTTGGCCAGATCATCGCCCATCAGATCGTGCATGATCGTGGCGGTGCAGGCCAGAGGGCGGATCGTGATGTCGATGGGTGATTTGGTCTTGATGCCGCCGACCAGCATATGGTGGTCGATGATGCCCACCACTTTGGCCTCGTTGATAGAAGGGGGCAGTTCTGCCGGATTGTTGGTGTCGACGATCACGACGGTGTCATCACCCGACACATCGGCGATGATCTCGGGCTTGGGCAAGTCCCAATGGGTCAGCACAAAGGCCGCTTCGGTGTTGGGCTCGCCCAGCAGATAGGGCTTGGCCGGGGTGGCTTTGACCTCTGACAGATACCACGCCCAGATGATCGGCGCGCCGGTGGAATCAGTGTCGGGGGATTTGTGGCCGAAAACCTTGATCGTCATGGGGTTGCCCTTTGAAATTTAGGATTTGCGCAGCTTATAGGCGCATGAATTGCTTTTGTCACGGGGGAAGCCTGTAAAATGCTGCGGTGCGGCGTCAGCGGCGGTATTGGCGCAAAATGTGCCAAAGCACGGCGAAAAGCACGATGCCGGCCCCGATCAGCGTGGGCAAAGTCGGGGTTTCGGCAAAGACCAGCCAGACCCACAGCGGGGCCAAAGACGCCTCCATCGCGCCTAGTAGGGCGGTTTCAATCGGCGGGATTTTGGCCGACCCCAACAAGAACAGCGCAAAGCCCAGCGACGAGTTGACCAGCCCGAAGCCCGCCAACAGCAGCAGCTGATCCCCCGAGGGCACGCCGGGGGCCGCAAAGGGCAGGCAGATCAGCACGCCGAGAATAGACGAGGCCGTTCCCGCCGGCAAAGTCGGAATCTCGGGATGTTTGCGGGCAATCACCATCATCAAGGCCATGCTCAGCGTCATCAGCAGGGCGAGAATATCGCCGCTTAGATTGCCATCGCCGCCCAAACCCACCATGACAACCGCCCCCGCAAAGGCAATCGCACAAGCTACCACCGCATCGCGCGAGGGGCGTTGGCGCATCATCCCCCAGGCCAAACCCGCCGTCATAAAGGGCACGGTGGCATAGATAATCACCACATGCGCCACCGAGGTCATCCGCAGCGCCATGATGTAACACACCATCCCAAGGCCCGAGATCAGCGCATAGGCCCATCCCGCCCGCCCCAGCCAAATCAGGGTGCGCAGCCCCTGTGCGCCGTCGCGCCAGAGGATCACCGCAAGCAGCCCCAAAGTGCCAAACAGCCCGCGCCAGACCAGCACGGTAAAAATATCCTGCGAGATGGCGCGGGTGAACAGCCCTGCCGTGCTCCACGCCAGCGTCGAGGTGAAGATCAGCACCAGCCCCAGCTTATGGTCGCGGGTTAACGCCATAGGCGCTGGCCAAGAGAGGCTGCTTGGGCAGGCTCGTGCCCGTAAATCACCTCTGCCTGTGTTTTGCGTGCCAAAGCCAGCAGCTTGGCGGCGGATTTGGCGGCCAGGATGGGGTCGTCAGCATCGGGAAACCCTTCGGCGGGTTCTGAGGCGCGGTTGATGGCATCGGCGGTGAGCAGCGCGGTCTGCCCCCCGACCGTCACCAAGGCTGACAAATGGCCCGCCGTGTGGCCCGGTGTCGGGATCAGGCGCAGCCCGTGGCAGATTTGCGTGGCCCGCCTCAGCGTTCGGTAGCGCGCTTGCGGCCATGCCATCGGGCGGCTTGGGCCAAAGTACAAGGGTGCGGGTTCGGCGCGTTCGGTGGCGGTCAGGATGATCTCGGCATGGGCAAAAAGCGGCAGAGATCCGACATGGTCGATATGGCTGTGGCTTAAGATCACATGGGCAATATCTGCCGGACACAGGCCAGCCAAGGACAGCGCCCCCTCGGCGGTTTGGGCGGGGGTGTAATTCACCAGCTTTCCGAACCTGTCCAACCCGTCCTCGGCGGCGGCTGCGCGCTCGTCGCGGGCATAGGCGGGGGGAAAGCCTGTGTCGAACAGGATGCGCGTGCCCGCATCGGTTGTGACCAAGAACCCCGGGCACAGAATGCGCCGCTTGCCGGGGCCCACGTCAAACAGGCCCAGATCCAGCGTGCGCAATTCGATGACGGTTTCGTGCCGCAGGGTCATAGGGTCAGCGCCTGAAGGCTGCAGCCGGTCTGGCCCAGACGGTTCAAAACACTTGGCCTACCGCGCCCATGCAGCGCACCGCAGCCAGCAAGTATACGGCCCTTTTGCGCTGCATCCTCTAACACCGCACCCCAAGCCGCGTGGCGGCCTGTGATCAAAGTCTGGTCGATCAGCACCATTTCATTGTCAGCCTATGCCTCTGCCTGCGTTATTGCCAGCTAATCCAGCATTGCTTGGGACATATAGGCTGAGAACAATCGGCTGTCGCCCGCAAAATAGCTGTCGTCCAAAGTCGTGGCCGTGTCATCGAACCGCACATCCAGCGCCATGCTTTGCCGCAGCATCGCCAACTGATCGACGGGGGGGAGTTTCGGCATACACCATCACACGCATTCGTCAGGCTTTGGCGGGGCAATCGGGATTGCTTTGGGAAAAAGCCGTTTCGATCAAATGGCTTTCCAGACCCTTATCTGCGCCTGAGGGTAGGGCAAACAGGCAGGCGGGCATGTCAAGAAATGAGCAGACAGACGCCAAGGCCGCATCTTGACGGCCCCGCAAGGGTCCATGTCGCGCGCCTTGATCAAGGTTTCAACCTGCCGACACGGGGTTTGTGACATTTGCTCGACCAGAGCTGGCCTGCGGGTGCGGGTTCGCAAGACTTGGGTCGCGTTTGACAGCGGCGTGTAAGGTGGCGTGCTCAAGGTGGGGGGCGCGGGTTGCCGTTATGGCGCCAAGGCCGGAGTCGGCCAGATGATAGGTGCCGGCAAGGGGGATTTGTCGGCAGTCCTTGCGGGTCTGCCACAGGGTGCCATGGGCAAAGGCGTCTTCGGCTGCAGCGCAAAGCCTGCGCAGGTCGGCCGCAGATCGGGCCGCGCCCAAGGTTCGCCTCTGGCACGTCCCATCCCTAACCGGGGCTGGCAGGGCTAAACTTCAGGCACACGAACGGGCGGAGCGCATCAGGAAAGGACCTGTCGGGGCGCAACACACGCTATTCTTTCACGGCGCAGCGTGCAGCGAAAGGGCTGCGATCCCAAAGCGCCGATAGGGCCGCTTAGCCCTTGGCCCCGGCCCCGCTTTCCTGCCCGGCCCCGAGGGTTTTGAGCGTGTCTGCCGTCCAAAGACGCGCGAGAGCATGGTAGAGCGGCTCGGGCTCGATCAACCGCGAGGTGCCGGTTGCCAGCAGCGCCACAGCCATGATGGGAACGATATGTTCATGCGCGCCTGTCATCTCGACAATGATCACGATGGCCGTCATTGGCGCTTGGGTTACCCCCGCGAAATAGGCCGACATTCCCAAAATCGCTCCCAAGCCCGCGGACGATCCCCACAAAGCCGCCATGACAGAGCCGAACCCCGCCCCCACCGCCAAAGAGGGCGCAAAGATGCCGCCCGGAATGCCCGACGCTGCCGCCGCGAGGGTGGTCACGAACTTGCCGGCAAAGAAATACCACGGCAGACTGGCGCCCTCCACGCCGGCACGCGCCTCGCCGTAACTGGCGCCAAAGGTCAAACCATGCGTTGCGATGCCGATCACCGCTATGATCACCCCAGCGCTGCCGGCAATCACCACGATCTTGCGCACGGCTGGCAGGCGCCATCGCCGGATGCGGTAGGTGATTTCCAACAGCAAACGGCTGAAAATCGCCCCCAATGCCCCCCCGGCGATACCGCAACACCCAACCAGCGGCCAATCTTGCGGAAAATGCGCCCTTGCGTTGGAAACCCCAAAATAGGTGTAGGACCCTTCCACCCCAAAGGCCGCCACCCCCGCAAGGATAACGGTAGACAAAACGACACCGGTCATGCGCGCACTATAGGTGCGCCCCATCTCTTCGATGGCAAAGACGATCCCGGCCAAGGGCGTGTTAAAGGCAGCAGCAATCCCCGCCGCTGATCCGGCAAGGATGACGCCTTGGGTGTGGGCCATGCGCCCCAACCGCGCCGACACCAGCATCATAGCGGCCCCGACCTGCACGGTCGGCCCCTCGCGCCCCACCGAGGCGCCGCAGGCCAAGGCAACCACCGTCAGGCCGATTTTGCCCACGATAATGCGGGCCGACAAAAGCAGGCTGCGTGCGGCCTCGTTGCGCATCTGATGGCTTGCAATCGCCTGAGGAATGCCGCTGCCTTGGGTGCCGGGGAAGTAGGTGCGCGCCATTAGTCCGCAAAAAATCATGCCGGCAGGTGTCAGAACCAAGGGCACCCAACTGCGCCAACCACCGCCGCCTGTTATGGTCGAAAAAATCTTTTCTGCCCTGTCAGACAGGATGGCAAAGGCGACGGAAACAAGCCCGGTGGCCAAGGCTCCCAGCCAAAAGACCAAATGCGCCCGCCAAAGGCGTGGGTTGGCCACAATCACCGCCGCACGACGGAAAAAGCCCAAATGCGCAAGACGTCGCAGGTAGCGGCTTTTGTCCATGTCCGGTTGACCCTTTTCAAAATAAACTCAAATGCGTCCGGCAAACCTTAAATCGTCTCCTCAAGGGTACAAGCCCAAAAGTGTCTTTTGTCGCAAGCCCACTCGCATGCCCGAGGAATGACGCGAAAGTGTCTGCTTTGGGACCAAGGCCCGCTGCGGTGGAGCGCGCCCTTTGTCTGAAGGTCGCAAGATTTTGTGCCTCCCGTGGTTGACAGACTGGGGTTGACAGACCGGAGGGCGACGACTATCTGGCACCTATTAGCACTCGCAAGATAGGAGTGCTAACGTGATGAACCTGGAACCTAGGGAGTGTTGCCAGATGGCTTTCAAACCTCTGCATGACCGCGTGCTGGTCAAGCGTATTGCTTCGACCGAAAAAACAACCGGCGGCCTGATTATTCCGGAAAGCGCCAAGGAAAAGCCCGCCGAGGGCGAGATCATTTCTGTGGGCGAAGGCGCTCGCAAGGATTCGGGCGAGTTGATCGCACCGTCTGTTAAGGCAGGCGACCGGATCTTGTTTGGCAAATGGTCGGGCACCGAAGTCAAACTTGACGGCGAAGAGCTGCTGATCATGAAAGAAAGCGACATTATGGGGATCATTTCGTAAGTCGCTTTTTGCTTGGTGGGTTTCACCCACCCTACGGATGCGTTTGTGGCGGGGTTTACCCACGCTACGGATGTGTTTGCGGTGGGGTTCACCCACCATACCGATGATCTTCGGGGTGGGCTTCACCCACCCGACACCAACCAATTCAAACGGGAGTTAGCACAATGGCTGCTAAAGACGTACGTTTTGACACCGATGCCCGCGACCGCATGCTGCGTGGCGTCAACATTCTGGCCGACGCTGTCAAAGTGACCTTGGGCCCCAAAGGCCGCAATGTCGTGATCGACAAGTCCTTTGGCGCACCGCGCATCACCAAAGACGGTGTGACGGTTGCTAAAGAAATCGAACTGGCCGACAAGTTCGAAAACATGGGCGCGCAGATGGTGAAGGAAGTTGCTTCCCGCACCAATGACGAAGCCGGCGACGGCACCACCACCGCCACCGTTCTGGCCCAAGCCATCGTGCGCGAAGGCATGAAAGCTGTGGCCGCCGGTATGAACCCGATGGACCTGAAGCGCGGGATTGATCTGGCGACCTCTAAGGTTGTCGCCGCGATCAAAGCTGCCTCGCGGCCGGTCAAGGATTCGGATGAAGTCGCCCAAGTTGGCACCATCTCGGCCAATGGCGAAGCCCAGATTGGCCGCTTCATTGCAGACGCCATGCAGCGCGTGGGCAACGAAGGTGTTATCACCGTCGAAGAAAACAAAGGTCTTGAGACCGAAGTTGAAGTCGTCGAAGGCATGCAGTTCGACCGGGGCTACCTGTCGCCCTATTTCGTCACCAATGCCGACAAAATGACCGTTGAGCTGGAAGACGTGTACATCCTGCTGCACGAAAAGAAACTGTCGTCGCTGCAGCCGATGGTGCCGTTGCGGGAAGCCGTGATCCAATCGCAGCGCCCGCTGCTGATCATCTCGGAAGACGTTGAAGGCGAGGCTTTGGCCACGCTGGTCGTCAACAAGCTGCGCGGTGGCCTGAAGATCGCTGCTGTCAAAGCTCCGGGCTTTGGCGACCGTCGCAAAGCCATGCTGCAAGACATCGCGATCCTGACCGGTGGTCAGGTCATCTCGGAAGACTTGGGCATGAAGCTGGAGTCGGTGACCATCGACATGCTGGGCCGCGCCAAGAAAGTTTCGATCACCAAGGACAACACCACCGTCGTTGACGGCGCAGGCTCCAAGGCCGAGATCGAAGCCCGCGTTGGCCAGATCCGCACCCAGATCGAAGAAACCACGTCGGATTACGACAAGGAAAAACTGCAAGAGCGCGTGGCCAAGTTGGCGGGCGGTGTTGCGGTGATCCGCGTGGGCGGCATGACCGAGATCGAAGTGAAAGAGCGCAAAGACCGCGTTGACGACGCTTTGAACGCGACCCGTGCGGCCGTGCAAGAAGGTATCGTGGTTGGCGGTGGTGTGGCGCTGATTCAGGCTGCCAAACTGCTGGCCGATCTGAAGGGCGCAAACTCTGACCAACAAAACGGCATCGCTATTGTGCGCCGCGCGTTGGAAGCACCGCTGCGTCAGATCGCCGAAAACGCGGGTG
>JBAXLX010000138.1:0-8691 GCA_037134595.1 Pseudomonadota bacterium | reverse complement strand
GACCCCCCTGAAACCGGTCAGGGTGTCTTGATGAGCAGCGCAGCGCGTCGACACAGACCGATCCTGTCAGCGCCGTGGTTGTGGTTGCACCTGCCGCAGCGGCCACTGCCCTCAGCTTCGGCAAATGGGCCACCTTTCGCCTCAGATGCCCCCATCCGGACTGTCCAGCGCTTGCGCGGCCGAACCCAAAAACGCCACCAATCCCATCAAACCGCGCTTGCGTGCTTTGCTGGGGGGATAGGCCAGACAATAGGGGTAGCCCAAGTCAAGACAAACCGGCGAAAGCGCCACCAAATGCCCTGCGGCCAGATCGGCCGCGCCAAGCATCCTTTGGGCCAAAGCCACCCCCAAGCCCTCGCGAGCCATGTCTAAAGCCAAGCTTGATCGGGCCACCTGAAAACCACCCAAGTCCGGCGCCGACAGGTTCGCCCGCGCGAACCATCCGGCCCATGTCGGGTTTGACCCGAAACTGGGGCCCCAACTGGTGTTGAGCAAATCTCGCCCGGGCACCGCCGCCATGCCGCCTTGCTGGATCGCGGGATTTTGGCTGAGGTACGCAGGGCTACACATGGGCTGGACCTTGTCGCGCAGCAGGGGGCGCACCTGCAGATCGGGGTAGTGGCCGATGCCGTATCCCAAACGCAGATCGACATTGTGACGGGCAAAATCGATCGGATCGGCCTCGACCCGCAGGTCAAAGCGAAAATCGGGTTGGGTGCGGGCGTACTCGGCCAGACGCGGCAACAGCCACTTTTCAACGACCGAGTCAATTGAGCTGATCACCAATTGCGAGCGGGATCGGTCCGAGGTGATCTCTGCCGTGGTTTGCGAGATTTGCTGCAAGGCTTCTGCCGTGCCCAGCAAAACCGCATGGCCCGCATCGGTCAGGCTGATGCGGTTGTTCATCCGCATGAACATATCTTTGCCTAAGAAATCCTCAAGCTTACGAATGTGCTGGCTGATGGCCGCGGGCGAAACGCCCAATTCCTCGGCCGCAGCCACAAAACTGCCGGTGCGGGCCGCCGCCTCGAAGGCGCGCAGGGAATTGAGGGGCGGCAACGTCAACGGCATGGGGCTTGCCTTAGAAATTCTTGGTTGATCCTGCGGCTTTGGTCGCACAGTGTAAAGCCCCAAGCCGGGCGCAGTCCGCCAGAGTACGGCCTGACCAAGGGGTTAAAACCATGACAGCACGCGAAGACTCGCGCGCCGATTGGTTCGCGGGCTGGTATGCAAAAGATCCGGCCAACCTGATAAGCGCGCCCAAGGCCGGAGTGCTGCGAGCTTATAGCACGAGACCCGCCAAGACAAAGACGGCATCCTGACCGATTGCCATTGGGGGCAGGTGATCGGCACTATGCTGCGGGGGGCGGCTGGTGTCATGACCAGCGACGAGGGTGTGTTTTTCGAGAGGATCGCCTATTTCGCGCCATGACCCAAAGCACCTCTTGGCAGCCTTGACTAAGATTTTCTAAGTCAGCTTAAGTTTTTTTGCAGTTGCCCAAAGGCACGCCTGCCCGCAGCATCCCCCAAAACATTGGGGGTTTTTATGCGCGACATTCTTGATCTTGACCGCTATCCGCTTGACCAACCTGGCAGCGCTGCTTGGTTTGACCTTGTGGCGCGCTCTAAAGCCGAACTTGCCAAGGACGGCATGTTCAACCTTGAAGGGTTGATGCGACCGCAGGCGATATCCAAAGCCATGGCCGAAGTCGCCCCGATCATGGAGCGGCTGTCCTTTCTGCACAAACGCACCCACAATATCTATTTTCGCAAAGACATGCCCGGCCTTGCGCCCGATCATCCGGCCCTGAAAACGGTTGACACCATCAACCACACAGTTTGCGGTGACCAGTTAGAGCAGACTGTGATCGACTGGATCTACAGTTGGCCCCAGATGGCGGTGTTCTTGGCCGCCTGCATGGACAAAACCGCGCTGTTCACCATGACCGACCCTTTGGCGCGCATGAACATCATGCGCTACGGTGATGGCGAGGCGCTCAATTGGCACTTTGACCGGTCAGAATTCACCACGACCTTGCTGTTGCAAGAACCCTCGGGGGGGGGGGCAGTTCCTATATCGCACCGATCTGCGCAGCGAAACCGATCCCAACTATGACGGGGTGGCGGCGGTGTTAGAAGGGCGCGATCCCGAGGTGAAATCGCATTATCTAAAGGCTGGCACGCTGAATGTGTTCAAGGGCAAGAACACCCTGCACAAAGTCACCACCTGCACCGGCCAGCAATCGCGCTTCATTGCGGTTTTCTCGTACTACGAACGCCCCGGCGTGCGCTTTAGCCGCGAGGATCAGGTGGGCTTTTACGGTCGCGCGGGCTGAGGGGCATCTGATGGCGCAAACACCCCTCTCCCATGTGGCCGCTGCACTGGCAGAAGGCGAAGCGGCCCATCCTGACCGCGCTTGGGCCATGCCCAAAGCCTATTACACCGACCCGGACCTTTTCGCGCTGGAGCGTGACCGGCTTTTTGGCACAGAGTGGGTATGCCTGGGCCGAACGGATGAACTGCCAAACCCCGGCGATTTCATCACCTTTCAACTTTGCGACGAACCCCTTGTCGCCATACGTGGCGATGACGCGCGCATCCGCGTGCTGTCCAACGTGTGCCGCCATCGCGGGGCGATCTTGGCCGTAGGCTCTGGTCATGCCCAGCGCTTGGTCTGCCCCTATCACCATTGGTCTTACGAGCGCAGCGGCGAACTTGCCGCAGCCCCCCGCATGGAGCCCCACACCGACTTTGATCAAAAATCCTGCCGCTTGCCCGAATTTGCCTGCGAAGACTGGCACGGCTTTCTCTTTACCAACCTAAGCGCCAATCCCCCGCCCTTGGCGTCGCGCTTGCAAGGGTTGGATGCGCTGATCCGCAACTACCATATGGAGCAGATGGCGACCCGCTATGTGGTCGAGGAAGTCTGGCCGGTGAACTGGAAATGTTTCACCGAAAACTTCATGGAGGCCTACCACCTTTCGCCCCTGCACAAGACCACCCTGCATCCGATGAACCCCACCAAGCTTTGCACCCATATTCCGGCGGGTGAGGCTTATTTCGGCTATAACGCCGGCTTTAGCGCCGACCTGCCGCGCAGCTACAAGGGTCACCCCGACCTGACGGATGCCGAAGCCACCAATTGCGTGATGATGGCGATACCGCCGGGCCTCGTCTCGGGGTGCAGCGGGGATTATTCCAGTTTTATCTGCATCCAACCCGAAGCCGTTGACCGTGTGCGCGTTAAGATGGGCTTGATGTTCTACGGCCCGACTTGGGCGCAATCGGATGTGGATTATGCGGTCGAGCTGTTTCATCAATATATGGCCGAGGACAAACAGGTGCTGTCTGCCATGATGCGGGGCCTGCGCTCTGCCCGATATGAGCGCGGCCCTTTGGCGCAACCCGATTTTGAAGGCGCGGCCCTTGATCTGGCGCGCTATTACAGCCGGCGGATGCAGGGGGCTTTGGCCGGGGCGCGGGGATGATCCAGACACCGTTCAAAGGCAACCGCAAACTGACCCCTCTCAACGCCGAAGGCAGCGACAAGCCCCTGCGCCGCGCCCACGTCGACCGCACGTCGCGCATCCGCAAGCTTTTGCCCCAGCCTGAACGAGATTGCGTGATCTGCGCCGAATTTGTGCACCCTTGGCCGGTCAAGGCCCAAAACGGCTTGACTAAGGCGGGCAAGACTAGGCCCAATGTCTAAAATACCACTGCCAAGAAAAACACGACCCATCCTTCAGGAGAGACCCGCATGACGATCAATCACAAGCTTCTCGATCTTCTCCGCCGTGGCCGCACGCCGCATGAAAACCATCTGATCGACGGCCTGGTGCGCGGCGCTGTCAGCCGGCGCGAGTTTTTGCGCTACGGATCGGTCTTGGGCCTGTCTGCGCCGCTTTTGGGGGGCGTCACCTCGGCCTTGGGATTTGGCCTGACGCCAAGCCTGGCCCGCGCGGGCACGCCCGGCGGCACCTTGCGCTATGGCCAGATCGTGCCGGCCGCTGCGATCAATCCGGTGACCATCGCCGATGGCGGTGGTGTGACCATGATGTCGCAGTTTGGCGAAACGCTGGTTTTGTCGGCCCCCGATCTGTCCGCCCAACCCATGCTGGCCGAAAGCTGGGCCCCCAATGCCGACGGCACCGTCTGGACCTTTAAGCTGCGCCAGAACGTCAAGTTCCACGATGGTTCTGCCATGACGGCCGATGACGTCGTGGCGACCTTTGACCGCTTGTCTGACCCTGAACTTGGCTCGAACGCCTTGTCGGTGTTTTCGGGCATGTTGTCGAAGGGCAACACCAAAAAGGTCGATGAGTATACGGTGGAATTCCACCTCGACGCCGCCAATGGCAACTTCCCCTATGCGGTGTCGACCGACAACTACAATTCCATCATCACCCCCGCCGAGTTCCCCGAGAACTTCGAAGCCACGATGATTGGCACCGGCCCGATGAAGATGGAGAAATACACGCCCAAAGTCGGGGCCTCTTTCGTGCGCAACACCGATTACTGGGGCGCGCAGGCCCTGCCCGACCGCGTTGAAGTGGTGTTTTATGACGATTACCAGCCGCAAATTCTGGCCCTGCAAGGGGGCGAGATTGACATCATCCAGCAGCTTCCCGTCTTGCAGGCCGTGGGGCTGTTGTCGGACCCCGGCGTGAACATCATCTCCATCCCCTCGTCGGCCCATTCTCAGGTGCATATGCGCACCGATATGGCCCCCTTCCAAGATAAGCGCGTGCGCCAAGCCGTGGCGCTGACACTGGATCGGCCCAAGATCGTGGCGGGCCTGATGCGGGGTAAGGCGCAACCGGGCAATGACAGCCCCTTTATTCCCGCCTATCCCTCGACCGACCCCAGCGTGCCGCAACGTCAGCAAGATTTGGCCCAAGCCAAACAGTTGATGGAGGCGGCGGGCGTCGGTGCCGGGTTCCAAACGACTCTGACCACCGAAAAATATCTAGAGATTCCCGATTACGCGGTGCTGATCCAAAACGCAGTCAAGGAGATCGGCATTGACCTGCAGCTCAACATCATGGACCAAGGCGCTTATTATGGCGACGCCGTGCCGGGCAAATCGCCTTGGCTCGACAGTTCGATGGGCATCACAGATTACGGCCATCGCGGGGTTCCCAATGTCTTCTTGCAAGCGCCTTTGATGAGCACGGGCACTTGGAACTCGGCCCATTTCAACAACAAAGAGTATGACGCACTGGTCACCAGCTTTGTCGCAGCCTTGGACCTTGAATCGCAAAAGGCCACAGCAGGCCAAATCCAGCGGCTCTTGCTAGAGGAAACCCCGCTGTTGCAGGCTTATTTCTATGACTTCCTGACCGTGACCAAGGTCGGCATGTCCGGCGTTGTGTCAACGGCTATGGGGCATTTGATGCTGGGTCAGGCGAGCTTGTAACAACACCTCCCCCAAGGCGGCCCCATCGGGCGGCCTTGGGGGTCAAAGTCTAAGGGGGGCCTGTCGATTTCCAGATTCATTCTGCGGCGTATCGTGTTGGCTTTGCTGACGTTATGGGTGCTGAGCGTTTTGATCTTTGCGGGCGGGCATTTGTTGCCCGGCAATGTCGGCCGCGCCATGCTTGGGCCCTTTGCCGACCCGACAGCGGTTGAGGTGCTCAACCACCAGATGGGCACGGACCGGCCCGTCTTGGTGCAATATGGCGACTGGATCGCCGGATTTGTCACCGGCGACATGGGGCAATCTTACGCCTACCGCGCGCCCGTGGCCCCGTTCTTGCTGACCGCCTTGGTCAATTCGGCCAAACTGGCGGCAGTGGCTTTTGTCATGGTCGTGCCCTTGGGGATATTCGGCGGGGTCATCGCTGCACTCTACCGCGGCAAGGCGGCGGATCGGATTTTGTCGGTCGTGGGGCTTTCGGCGACGGTCGTGCCAGAGTTTGTCTCGGGGATCGTGCTGATTTTGCTCTTTGGCGTCTGGCTGCGCTGGTTTCCCATTTCGGCCACATGGCAAGACGATGCGGGGCCTTTCACCCAGCTTTACCACCTGATTTTGCCCGCGATCCCCTTGGTTTTGATCCTTTTTGGCTATATCGCCCGCATGGCCCGCGCTGGCATGGTCGAGGCGCTTGAGGCCGATTACACCCGCACCGCCGTGCTCAAAGGGTTAAGCTATCCGCAGGTGATCTGGCGGCACGTGCTGCGCAATGCGCTGTTGCCGACGATTTCGGTGATTGCCACCCAAACCATCTATCTGATCGGCGGGCTGGTGGTGATCGAGATTCTGTTTCATTATCAAGGAATTGGCAGCTTGATCTATACCGCCGCCAAGAAGAAAGATTTTCCCATGCTGCAAGCGGGCGTTATGGCGATTGGCGCGCTGTTTGCGTTGACCACTTTGCTGGCCGATCTGCTGTACGCCCGTCTGAACCCGCGTATCCGCTTTGGGGGCCGCGAATGACCGACACGGCCGCCGCTACACGACAGGGATGGAAAGACACTCTGCGCCGCCTGACACGTTCGACCACCTTTGTGGTGGGGGCGGTGATTGTGGTATTCTGGGTAGGGTGCGCGATCTTCGGGCCTGCCCTTGTGCCCCATGATCCTTTCGCTGACGATTTAATGAATTCTCTGATGCCGCCTTCGGGCGATCATTGGTTTGGCACCGACCAATTGGGCCGCGATGTGTTTTCGCGGGTGATCGTGGGGGCAAGGGATATCTTGACGGTGGCGCCCTTGGCCACAGTGCTCAGCACGGTCATCGGCACGGCTTTGGGGCTGACGATGGGCTATTTCGGCGGCTGGGTTGATGAAGTGCTCAGCCGCCTTGTCGATGCTGTTCTGGCGCTGCCCACGGTGATTGTGGCGCTTTTGGCGCTGACGGCTTTGGGAACCTCGACCCTTACGGTGCTGTTTGTGATCGGCTTCAGCTTTGCACCGATCATCGCGCGCACGGTGCGCTCTGCCGTGCTGACAGAGGTTGGGCTAGACTATGTGGCTGCGGCAGAGTTGCGCCGTGACAATGTGTTTTACATTCTTTTTGTCGAAATCCTGCCCAATGTTCTGCCGCCCATTATGGTCGAAACCACTGTCAGGCTGGGCTATGCGATCTTCACGGTGGCCACGCTCAGCTTTATCGGCTTTGGTATTCAGCCACCGTCGCCCGATTGGGGCCTGTCGATCTCGGCCAATTACGGCATGATCGGGGGTGGGTTTTGGTGGACGGTGATGTTTGACAGCTTGGCGATTGCCAGCCTTGTGGTGGGCATCAACTTGGTCGCGGATGGCATCGAAAGCACGATCAATGACTGAGGCCCTGACCTTTGACAACCTCAGCGTCGGCTACCGCGTCAAGGGCAAGATGGCGCAGGTGCTGGACGGCGTATCGTTCAGCATCGCCAAGGGCGAGGCTTACGGCTTGGTGGGCGAAAGTGGGTGTGGCAAATCAACCGCCGCCTTTGCCGCTTTGCGCTATCTGCCGCGCAACGGCGCCGTCACCCAAGGGCGCATTCTGATCGACGGGCAGGATATCGGGCAATTGTCCGGGCCTGACCTGCGCAAACTGCGGCAATTCTCGGTCTCGATGGTCTATCAAGACCCCGGCCGCGCGCTGAACCCCTCTTTGCCCATCGGGGTGCAGGTGGCAGAGGTGTTTGAATTGGCGGGCGTGCCGCGGTCGGATTGGCCGGGCAAAGTGGCAGACATTCTGGCCAAGGTGCAGATCAGCGACCCGCATCTGGTGATGCAGCGCTATCCGCATCAACTTTCGGGCGGGATGCAGCAGCGCGTGGCGATTGCCATGGCCATTGCGTCAAACCCCACCCTCTTGGTGCTGGACGAGCCCACCACCGGCCTTGATGCCACGGTCGAGGCCGAGGTGCTGGATTTGATCCAGCACTTGCGCCGCCAGATGTCGACGGCGATTTTGTTCATCAGCCACAATCTGGGCGTCATCGCGCGGATGTGTGACCGTGTGGGCGTGCTATATGCCGGACGTCTGGTGGAAGAGGCCGAAACAGACCAAATCTTTGCAACCCCGCGCCATCCCTATACCGCAGGCTTGCTGCAATGCCTGCCGCAGGCGGGGCGCAGCAAAGACAAAGCGCAACTGGCCACGATCGCGGGTTTTCTGCCCGGCCCGGGGGCCGCAATCGCCGGCTGTGTCTTTTCTCCACGTTGCCCCTTGGCCAGCGACATATGCCGCACGCAAGACCCCGCCTTTGCGCGCCACGACGGCCGCGCCAGCAAATGCCACGTTCCCGATCAGGTGCGTGATCTGCAAAGCCAAGTGACAGCGGCCAAGCCGATGGCCGCTGCATCCACCGCAGCCCCCATTTTGCAAGTCACCGGCCTGTCGAAAAGCTTCGGCACAGGCCTGCACCGCCAAAGGGTTCTGCGGGATGTAACGTTGCATTTGCAAGCCGGTGAAACGCTGGGATTGGTCGGCGAATCGGGCAGCGGCAAGACCACTTTGGCGCGCTGTATCTTGGGGCTTTTGTCGCCCGATGCGGGCAGCCACCTCCAGTTTGACGGGCAAGACCTGCCCGCCACCACCCGCGCACGCAGCCAAGACCAAGTCAAATCCCTGCAGATCGTCTTTCAAAACCCCGATTCCGCGCTGAACCGCGCCCATACCGTCTACCGCATCCTGTCGCGGGCCATCACCCTGCTGGTGGGCCTGCGCGGGACCCAGCGGGATGCGCGTATCCGAAGTT
>JBAXLX010000137.1:0-8821 GCA_037134595.1 Pseudomonadota bacterium | reverse complement strand
TGTACTTTCGCCACAAACATGGGCTGACAGCCGTTGTGGTTCTGTTCAAAGACGCCGCTGACGCTTGGCTCAAAGAACTGCGGGCAGAGGTAAGGGCGGGATCGCGCAATGAACGCACGGTGATTGATTATGAACCCGTGGTGGAACGCTATCTCAAGCCCTACTTTGGCAACAAGCCCATCGACACTATCAAAGCCAGTGACATTGCCCAGTATCGCAGCTGGCGGCGGGATTATTGGGTCACGGGGCCGGGTTCCAAGGAAGTGGAATACGACTACGAACGCAATGGGCGGGTGATCAAACGCAAGATGGCACACAAAGCCCGGGCACCCAGTCCGCAGACCATCAACGGTGAAAATGTCCCGCTGCGTGGTATCCTCAAATTTGCCTGCAGCAGAGAATGGATGAAGGCTGGATCAATCCCCGAGGTGGCCAACGTCAAGCTGACCAAGCGCGAAACACGCGAACGTGCCTATCCGCATTTTGAACGGCATGAATATGTGGCACTGCGGCACTTCATGACTGGCTGGGTCAAAGCAGATGGCATCGGCACCAAGGAACGTTGGCGGCGCGAGGCCATACAGGATTATCTGCTGATCATGTTCAACAGTGGCCTGCGCGAACATGAACTGTTCAAACGCGATGAGAAAACCAAGGTCATGCGCGGGTTAAGGTGGAAAGATGTGGCCTTTTTCCAATCCAAGGCTGGCGTGGACATGGTGGAGCTTTATGTTGAGGGCAAGACCGGCTGCCGTTACATGGTGCCGCTGCGCACTGTGCGCTATGTCTTGGAACGCCGCAAACTGCGCTGCCCCAATGCTGGACCAGAGGATTTTGTCATGGCCCTGCCCGATGGTGTGATGTTCAACACCTTTGACAGTGGCGTGGCGGGCGTGCTGAATTTGGCTGGGCTGCGCAAAGATCCCAAGTCAGGGCGCAACCGTGGCATCTACAGTTGCCGCCACAGCTATGCCACCAGGCAGGTGCAAGATGAGCGCAATGCGCAGGAACTTGCTGACAACATGGGCACCAGCCTGGCCATGCTTCAGCGCAGCTACTTCCACTTTGATGCGCGGGCAGCGGCCGACAGGTTGAGTGGATCGAAGAAGGACAAGGATCCCAAGAAGGACTAGCGTTGTCGTGTCTACACGACAATATTCGTCGGGATGTTCTTTAATTTCTGCACTTTGCCCAGGCTGGCAAGTCCAAACCCATCAAAGTTTGGCAAGGCGAAGGCTTGGCTTAGCGTTTTGGTGTTATGTCCCTCATGCCTGCCTGCAAAAGCAGCGCAACCTGTTCAGCCGTAAATTTGAAGCCTTGGCGATCGGGCAACCGCTCTGCAGACACCGGATATTTAGGGCGACGCGGATCTATGCCAGTAACCTTGAACTTATCTCGACCAGTGCTGAATTCACGCCCAAAATCGCCGGGCGAAAGGCCAAAGGCTTCAGCCAGTGCCTCAAAGCGCAGTTGCTCAGGATCCAACGTGGTGCCATCAGGCAAAGGTATGCAAAGCCTGAAGCCAACATCACAGCCCCAGCGCAGGTCAATATTGCTTATGCAAGCAAACGTGGCACACCTTTGTAGGCCTAGATTTCAAAAATCCGCGCACGCCAGCAGTGACAAACGTGAAATGTCGGTTCTGGGGTTAGGTTAGATGTTGTCGTGTCAACCCGACAATCCGCAAGAAAAACCGGCGCGCACATTGTCGTGTCAAACCGACAAACCCTAATCAGTCCGGCAAGGTCTAGAAAACGGCAGGCCCAACCGACGCAGCTGCACTGGCCAAGCCGACTGGCTCATAAAATGCACATTATATGAGCCAGACACTTAACCCACTGACATTATTGGAGAGTTATACGGGAAATACCCGGTTGCTCTGCGCTGATTCAGAAAACATGCTGTTAAACAGCTTTTCATGCACCAAGAGGCAATCAGATGAAACAAGCACCGGTCCTGACTGAACGTGACGCCAAGCGCATCCTACAACATTGCAAGCAAACGGCCTTCCCTGACCGCAACCGCTGCGTCTTCATGCTGGGCTATTTGGCGGGGATGCGCATCGGTGAAATTGCCGCATTGAAAATCGGAGACGTGCTGAATGTTGAGGGGAAGGTGAGAACAGCCATTCAGTTGACCGCCCTGCAGACCAAAGGCAACGAGGCGAGGACGGTTTTGCTTAGCGAACAACTCCAGACAGAACTGGGCAGTTTCCTTGATAGGCTATCAGTAGCAGCTGGCGACGCGGCTTCGCCGCTGATCACCAGCAAGGCAGGCAAACGGTTCTCCGCCAATGGTCTTTGCCAAGTCATGCTCAAACTTTACGACGCAGCTGGTTTGGACAAAGCCACCTCCCACAGCACCCGGCGGACTTTCATCACGACCTTAGCCTTCAAAGGTGTCAACGTCCGGGTCCTTGCTGCCCTGGCTGGTCACAAATCGATTTCGACAACACAAAAATATATTGAAATCAATGACAACGTCCTGCGGGCTGCAGTGGAGATGATGTAACATCTTCAGATCCTGAAGATGTTTGGGGAAAATTCTAAAGAAATTGTTCATGCCAATAGGTACTACCGGTTGAGCGGGAGGTGTAGGATCGGACTTCAGGTATTCTGACGAATGTCATCGCTTTGGTGAACCGCGTTGGGAGGCCAATCCGCCCCATACTGCGGGCAGAGAATTCAGGCACTACAGTTTCTTGACTTTCTTGCGCTACCAAGCGAAAACTACATCAGAGAAATCAGTCAAACGAAATACTGCCATCATGATAGTATCACCTTGCTCAAGCCGTAAGAAAGCCCCAATTGAGGCAAGCCTTCACGCGTCAAACCTGACCGCCGGGGCATTGTCTGACGTTGCTTTGCAATGGAAGATGTCGGTTGAGAGTGCCGCGAAGAGTAACACAACACAGACCCTTTACGGCGGGCGCGCTTTCTCTGATGCGAGTTGGTCTGCCAAGTCGATCGGAACGGTTCATTATGTGGTAAGTGCGGGCTTGGGCCTCATAGGTCCAGATGATAAAATTCCTTCCTACGCAATGACCACTGTCGGATTAACTGACGAAAACGTTCTTAAGAAATGCCCGGCAGGAACTACACCGGCAGACTGGTGGAATAAGGCCTTTCCTCAGGGCATAATTACGGACTTGATAGGCAAGGCTACGGAAAGAGTTTTTGTTGCGTTACCAAGCGTTTACCTCGAAATGATCCAAGAAGAACTTCTGCACCTCTCCAGCAAAGACTTTGAAAAAGTCCGAATACTCACTGGCGGAAGTGAAACGCTTCGAGATACCCCACTCGGGGAATCAATTCTGCCATATGACTTACGACTTGACGGCCCAGATAGCCCAATACCAGGGACAATGAGTGACTTCGCTAGTCGGGCACTGCGTCACTTTGTGGGGATCGCCTCCAAAGCCTCCTACCAAGGATTGTCGAGCGACAAGCGTTTGGTTTCGAGTGCTCTCGCAGGCATGCGCCTGCCCACCATGCCGAAACGCGTGCGAGCTTCGGATATTGAAATCCGCAAGGCTCTCATTGCGTCTTGGGAGCATACCCAGGGGAACCGTCATAAACTACTCAGGCATCTGCGCGACGTCCTTCTCGTGTCTTGCGAGCAATCACGCTTCGCGCGCATCGCGCGAGAACTTGAAGAAGAGAGACTGGTTTGAAAAACACGTTGGAACCTCGCACTGCAGACCCGATTATTCTGCGCGCCATCCGGACGCAACAGTCCGGGGCGTATGATCTCTATGCTTTCTTCATCGCCGCCGCCGACATTCTGGAAATTGCCGATATTAGTCGGATCAAGCGCGAAGGCGACGAACTCCACGGATTTCAGCGCAAGGAAATCCGAGCGCATGTCAATTCGATCGTTGAGTTCTTGGACAACGGCCCAGTTCTTTTCCCGAACGCGATCATTTTGGCAATGTCACGAAACGTTGTTTTTGAACCCTCACGCGGCCCAACTCCGCCGGGCCTGCGTGAAGTGGGGCGATCAGGTACGTTGACGATCCCACGCGGTCGTGGGGGCGAACGCGCGGCCTGGATAGTTGATGGCCAACAGCGGTCCATTGCTTTGTCGCGCACGAAGAATAGCGGACTACCCGTGCCGGTGATCGCCTTCGTTTCACCGGATATAAAGACGCAAAGGGAGCAGTTCATTCTCGTCAACAAATCTAAACCCCTCGAGGCGCGCCTAATCAATGAACTGTTGCCAGAGGTGGGCGTTCTTCTACCGAAGGACCTTAGTGAAAAGCTTATTCCGTCCGAACTCTGCAATTTGCTGAACACGAGGCCAGATTCCCCATTTTTCGGTCTCATCAAGCGTGCATCTAGTGGCTCTAACGGCGTAATTTCAGACCAAGCCTTGATGAAATCTCTTCAACAGAACCTACGTCCTGCTTACGGAGGCCTTGCAACGCTTCGGACGAGCGATGGAATTGAATCCGACAAGGTATTCGATGCCATCATTCGCTACTGGGGAACAGTTAAAGCTACCTTCCCACAGGCTTGGGGCAGAGACCCGACCCAAAGTCGTCTTATGCATTCTGCTGGGATCACGAGTATGTCTGCCCTGATGGACACTTTGATGCTCCGAACGGAGATGCTGCCGGATCCTTGGGCCGAGATTTCCTTAGCGCTTCAGCGTTTGTCGCCTCAATGCGCATGGACTGAAGGGCGATGGCCCCCCGAACTCGGTCTTGGCTGGAACGAGATCCAAGGGACGCCCCAGCACATCAATAAGCTTACTCAATTCCTTATCTCCAAGGATCGTGAGTTGGCGAAGGCAGCGAAATGAAGTTCGTGTTCGCTGACAGCCTCGACTATGTAGATCCAGGCTACGATTTCCTTCGTGATCGGAATTCCGAGGGGCGGCGCCCTTACTGGGACGATCATTACCCGCATGAAGCCCTTGGCTATGCTCCCTATCAGGGGATGCTAGTGTCCCGTGCAATTGTAGGGGGTGGCGCAGCAACCGGGATTTCGGGGAAATACACTGAAGCACAGGCGATGCGTTTTCGCCGTGTGGGAGCAAGAGAGTTCTTGCGCTTGAATGACCCCAAATTTGCCTCGCTCGATATCTTTGGAGATTGCGGCGCCTTCTCCTATCATAATCAAGAAGTACCGCCCTACTCTCCGGAAGATACTGCCGAATTCTATGACGACGGCCGTTTCACACACGGATGTTCAAGCGACCACATTATCTTTGATTTCATCGACGGTCTGAGTGGAATGTCGGGCGGAAGCCAAGAAAACATACGCCGTTTTGACATCACTCAGGCTAATGCCGAAGCGTTCCTCAGAGCAACCCGGCACATGAAAAACCACTTTTGCCCACTGGGCGTCATCCAAGGATGGTCGCCGGCAAGCATGGCTGAAGCCGCGCGCCGGCTTGTCGCTATGGGGTACGACTACCTAGCTTTGGGGGGGACGGTTCCCCTTAAGGCGTCGCAGATTATGGCCTGCCTTACGGCTATTCGAGATGCAATCCCAACCACGACGCGCCTGCATGTTCTCGGTTTTGCTAAAGCAGACAATATTACAGATTTCATTGGAAAGGGGATCACGAGTTTCGATACGACCTCGCCGCTGATCCGTGCTTTCAAGGACGCGAAGTCAAATTACTATCTCCCTGGAACTGGCGGGGCTCTGAACTACTACACCGCAATCCGCGTGCCTCAGGCTATTGAAAATCCAAAACTGATGAACCTCGCAAAGCGGGGCGTCCTTCATCAGGAAGATCTACAAAAGATGGAAGCAAACGCTCTCGATGTACTGCGCCGATACGATCGCGGTGCCGCGGATCTTGAGGAAACGGTAGAAACGGTCCTCTCCTATGCAGTTCCAGCAACCATCGGAGACTTGGTCCAAAACCTGCCTGGCATGCGGCAGATTTCCGATCTGCGCTCAAGGTACGAACGCACATTATTGGATCGTCCTTGGACGAAGTGCCAATGTGCGGTCTGCCGCGAAACATCGATTGAGGTCATGCTCTTTAGAGCATCTAACCGCAACAAGCGGCGCGGTATTCACAACCTGCATGTCTACTACAACCATCTGCAAAAACTGAAAGAACAGTCCGGTCATGAACACGCTTAAGACTTTTTCCGCGATTTATGCCAGGCAGAGCGCAGTGCATGATGTGCTGACCTTCACGGCTAGTGCCGCTGACATCCTCGATTTCGCTTCGATCGACCGCGCAGGTCGAGAAAGCGACGGAAGTTTGAGCGGCTTCCAACGCCCGCAGATAGCAGGCCACATCCGCAACATCCGTGACTATCTCGAGCAAGAGGATGCGGTATTGCCTAATCCGATTGTCGTAGCGTTTCTTGGCGGGCTTAAGGTCGTCGACCGAAAGGACAGCGGCCATTGCACAATCGAAATCGAGACCTCGGAAAACAAGCCGGGCTTGGTAGTTGATGGTCAGCAACGTCTCACCGCCCTGTCTCAGAGTTCACGCAGCAACTTCCAACTCTTTGTTTCGGCCATCGTTTGCCGCGATGAGGCCGAACTAAAGCGCCAGTTTGTCTTGATCAACTCAGCCCGCCCCCTACCCAAGTCGCTCATCTACGAACTCCTACCAACCATGCAGGGCCTAAACCGTAAGATGGGTGAACGTGCCTTAGCCGCCGAACTCACTGCGCGGCTGAACTTTACTGAGGGATCAGCTCTTCAGGGCCTGATAAATCAGCATACGAACCCGGATGGAGTCGTCAAGGATACGGCGATCCAGAAGGTCATTATGAACTCCGTAAGCGACGGGGTCATGCGGGAACTTCTTCAGGAGCCTGACGGCGTCGCCCGTTGTTACGGCCTCATCAACGAATACAATTGGGCTGTCCGAGATACATTCCCAGGAGATTGGGAGGGCCATAAGCCGAAGACGTCGCGCTTGGTGCATGGCGCAGGCATAATCGCGATGGGTCACGTGATGGAACTTTTGGCCTATTTTGACAAAGCTACGAAGCGAAAAGAGTTTGCAGTCGGCCTCGCGTGCCTCAAGGCGAAGACCGCTTGGACACAAGGCGACTGGGACTTCGGAAATGGCGAACGGCGCAGTTGGCGCGGGATTCAAAACGTAAGTAGCGACATCGCGATGTTGTCTGACTACCTTGTTCGAGAAGTCAGAAGTGACCAGCGCGAACGCCTCTGGTCAACCGAGCAAAATCCCGAAGTGAACCATTTGATCGAGGACGCAGCACAATGACCGATAGCGCTCTAGTACTTTTCTCTGGCGGACAGGATTCTACAACATGTCTCGCATGGGCGCTCTCTCGATATGAGCGTGTTGAGACTATCGGATTTGACTATGGGCAAAAGCACAGCGTTGAGATGGTTTGCAGGGAAAAGATCCTCCGGAAAATCGGAGAAGTGCATCCAAATTGGAAGCAACGTCTAGGAGAAGACCACCGCGTCGATCTTAGCGTCTTAGGCCAAATTTCTCAAACCGCGCTCACTCAAGATATGGCAATTACAATCGCAAAGGATGGCCTGCCAAACACCTTCGTACCCGGTCGAAATCTTTTATTCCTGACGTTCGCAGCTGCGGTCGCTTACCGCCGTGGGATCCGCCATCTTGTGGGCGGAATGTGCGAAACGGATTTCTCTGGCTATCCCGACTGCAGAGACGACACTATAAAGTCTATGCAGGTCACGCTTAACCTCGGGATGGACAAGCGGTTCGTCATCGACACCCCGTTGATGTGGCTGGACAAGGCTGACACGTGGCGCTTGGCGGCAGATATCGGGGGCGAAAACCTCTTTGATCTCATCGTAGAAGACAGCCACACCTGCTACACCGGTGACCGTTCCAAACGGCATACTTGGGGCTATGGATGCGGAACCTGTCCCGCGTGCGTCTTGCGCGCAAATGGCTTTGAAAAATACAACAACCAACCTAGCAGCATCGCAGGGAGACACGAATGACCCGAACCACCGACACCCACCGCCGACTTGAAGGCTTCGCCTTCTTTGCCGCCTTCGCCGCCTGTATTCCGGCGGCAAACTACCTAATTCAGCATGTCGGCACCGTTTGTCTTCCTGACGGAGGGCCATGTCTTATTCCCGTAGCACCCGGCCTGACCGCACCGAGTGGTGTTCTTATGGTTGGCCTAGGGTTGGTTCTGCGCGACCTCGTCCAACGCAGACTTGGCCTTTGGTGGTCTGTCGCAGCGATCTTTATCGGAGCCATACTTTCAGCAAGTTTCTCTGCACCAAGCCTCGTTCTTGCGTCGGCGGCAGCATTCCTGTTTTCGGAACTCGCCGACCTTCTCGTATTTACACCCCTGCAGAAACGCGGCTTTGTCATGGCTGCGGTGGCAAGTAGCATCGTCGGACTTGTGGTCGACAGCATCATCTTTCTTCAAATGGCGTTCGGCAGCCTCGACTTCATTACCGGCCAAATCGTGGGCAAAATCTGGATGGTTCTGATCGCGATCCCGATCCTGATGCTGCTTCGCAACCGTGATCAACGGATCGGAATGCCTAGTGCGGCCTGACCTGATTGAGCATGTGTTTCTCTGGCTACTCGCGCTTTACGGTGCGGGTGGCTCGCTTCGTGCGGCATGACACTCGCGTCCAATGGAACATCATCAAGTTTACGTCGGAGTGATCTCCTCATAGAAAACTTCCGGCGAACTGAACGCTTGATGGGCGACTAACAATGTGTTGAAAATGTTTTCGATGAAGTTTTTTCCACCTCGGATGTGAACACACATGACTTCTGTCTCTGGATGGCGCGAAAGTTCGGTAGCACGCTGCCTAAGAGCACTTAAAGACGCACACAGTTCCGCCGACCGTGGTTCGTTGTTACGGAG
>JBAXLX010000136.1:0-8850 GCA_037134595.1 Pseudomonadota bacterium | reverse complement strand
ATCAGACGAACCATCTGCACCTCGTAGTCTTCGCCATGTTCAGAATTGACGTAGAACTTGACCTGCCCATCAGGCGCAATCGAGTATTTGTCGCTGTAACCCGTGATCCGTAGCATTATTGTTTCCTCTGCACTTCATTCAAACCGGCAAGGGTTTGTGATTGTTGGGGCACGGGTCAGTACCCGTATTGCTTCAAAAAAGACGCGATGCGCCTTAGAAATATGGCGTGCTCCGCAGCTTCTTCTGACGAAAACGATCCTTCGAGAAACTTCAGCGGCTCGCCTCGCACGCCGCTGCAAACGGCGATGCGGTAATCAGCGAAGTATTTCTTGCACACCGTCACCAACTTGCCAGCCATCGGTTGGCGGCGGAATTTGTCCAAAACGCGGATCAAATCCTCGCTATGCTCGATCGCCGGGCGGCCGTTCTTGGGCGGAGTTCCCACCGGATTGGCCCGATGCTCAGCGATCAGGCGATTACGGGTCGCCTCGTCGCGCAAAAGCGGCAAAACATAAGTCGAGGTGATAAAATCATCCGTCGCGGTTTTCCCTTCATTGGTCTGGACGCCTGTTGGTTCACCCATTATTCGACACTCCTTTGACGATAGAATTCGTTGATTGCGTCTCAGACACGGCTTTTGGTAGAACCGACATGCCCATCCGCACGGCCAAAAACCACACAAGACCGACGCCAAGCGCCCACCAGAACAAGCTCCAGGCCCAAATGGAGGGAACGCCGAATACCCAAGCATCGATCCCACCGACAGGATCGCCAAAAATAGCGTTACCCAATACGGCCCCGGGACCACAGGCGAAGAAGCCCCAGACCATCAGCAAGATCCAAGCGACAGACTTGATGCGATTGCTGTTAGGCTTGCCTGAGACCGCGTTCAGCGCATCGTGAAGCGCCTGCCGTCGGTCAATGTCGGTATCGCGCCCCGAAAAAGAGGCCGTAAGCACGCATATGACCAGGTTGAAGACCATTCCCCAGACGCCGGAATGCACCGTAAAGGGCCATTTACCCCAAGGCAGCGCAAAGCCGGTCAGTATCTGGCCCAAAGGCTCTGTCAGCACCACCACAACGATCCCGACAATCAGGCCAAACTTGATAGCGCGTTGCGGCACCCAAGGCAGCCAAAGGGCTGCCATCAACGCCGGTAGCAATTGGAAACTCATCGGAATGGCGAGTGTCGCCAGAACGACAGCCAGCTTCATGGCAAAGGTCGCCAGCATCAGTGCGGCCAAGCACAGCAGCAACATGCAAATGGCGCTAAACCGCTTTTGATCGGCCCAGTCTGCATCGCGATGAAAGTGGCGTTTGTACACGTCGCGCGCCAAAACATTGCCCGAACTGGAAAGCACGATGGCCGAGGTCGACTGGATAGCGGCAATCGCCGACACAGCCAGCAGACCCATTAGCCAAGGTGAATCCAGCCCGATGGCGCGGATATAGTGTTGGACGAGATCTCCCTGCCGTAGATTTGCGAGATCAAAAAGACCGGCCTGCCCGTCACCCCCAATCAGATGCGCGCCAACCCCTTGAAATGTTGAGAATATCAAAAGCAGGAGTCCGATGCAAAAGGCACTGCCCCAAATCTGCTGGATCGAGAAAGCCCGCACCTCGCGGCTTGCCATGCCGATCGTGGTGAAACCCGGAGCAAACTGGATACCCATCATCGAGACGGCGAAGGAAAGGCCCATAACGGCTGTCCACGGCCCGCCGAAGGCCTGTTGCAAACCGATGCCAGAGACCCATTGCACAACACCGGGCACCACCAACATGCCAGGGTAATCACCGCCGCCAAAGCCATGGGTGCGCAGCTCGTCTCCCGCGGAAACTCCCATTGCCGCAAGCCCTTGACCAAAAGTGGTGAACCCGCCGACCCGGTTAAGCGCAAATATGCCAAGGATCACGACGACCCCTGCAAACAAAACACCTTGCACGACCCCAACAGCACAGGCGGCACGGATACCGCCAAGTGCGATGTAGACCAACATCAGCCCCGCCAAACCCCACATCGCCAATTCGCGCGACACTGCCCCGTCACTTAGTCCCCACATCAAGGCGCCTGCGGCGCTGAGCAGAATGGCCAGAAAGGGAATGGCGAAGACCGCAGCGATCAACGCGCCGATCAACGCAATCGACCCATCGCCGAAATAATGCGTGTAAAGATCGCCGGCTGTTATATAGCCAAATTTCCGTGCCATTAGCCACTGCCGCTTTTGCACCAAAACCCCTGCGAGCGGCACCGTTATGACAAAAAGCGAGGCATTCACATATTGAAACCCGTCCCGATACACCTGACCGGGATGTCCCGTGATCGTCCAACCCGCAAACATCGCCGCCGAAATGGCGATCACGAATACCCAAGTGCCTATGCCGTCTTTGGGGGCAAAAAACTCTTTTGGATCGGCTTGGCTCCGCGAGGTGGTGATACCCATGAAAAGGCAAAACGCCCCATAGACCAAGAAGAATATGAACATCCAGACAAGGCTCTGCGCCATACTAGCGAACTTCCATGAGGGCGATGCCAATCATTTTGCTGTGCGTTCCAGAATGATGCGCAAGGCTTCTTTCAGATAGATGCGGAACACAGGGTAATTCTCGCTCATCGGAAAATGGCCGATATCTTCCATTTCGATGTAAACGCCGCCTGGGATTTGCCGGGCTGTGGCCTCGGATTCCTCGGGCGTCGTTAGATAGTCATAGGTGCCTGTCATCATCACCACGGGGCATCGGCGGCCGTCGATATTCTTCAACTCGTCGCGCAGATCGTGATCTACCGAGTAGAAATAAAGATCGCCTTTAAACGCCTCTGATCCTTGGGTGTAGTAAAACCAGGTGAGCCAGCGATCCATGTCAGGCGACTGGGGCGCCATCAGATCCCAGACACCGCTGGCACAGACCTGTGCGGCGTTGGCATGCGGATGGCGCCACCAATCGAGGAAAAATCCCGGCGAATTGGCTGCCGCCTCGACGGGGATCACCGCTTTGAACCGGTTTGGCCGCCGCAGCGCCAGCTGCAAGGCAACGTTTCCACCAAAGGACGATCCCATAAAGATCGGGTCGCGCAAGCCAAGGGCATCGCACAGTGCCACGATGAAATTCACGTAGTGATCGGCCGTGAGCCGATACTCTTGCTTCCACCACTCCACATTATGCGGCGGATCAGATTTGCCATGCCGCGGTAAGTCATAGGCGATGACATTATAATGGCGCGTGATCTCCTCATCTTCCAACAAGCCGCGCCACTGGTGGTTGTGGCAACCCGCCGTGTGCTGGCAAACCAGTGGTGTTCCCGTGCCGTTTTGCAGGTAGAATACTTTGTATTCCATCCCATCCACGTCAATCGTCACATAGCGCCCCGTCACCGGTGAGTGTTTTACCATGGCCCGCTCCTCAACTTGCTGTTCTCAATGCGCATTTTAAACCGGCACTCCGCTCTTGCGGAGCAATTCGAATTGAACCGTGAAGTTGCGCAAGTTCTGCATCAAGACCAAATGATTGCCCTCGATCTTCAAGTCGCGGCGGAACGAGGCGGACCATATGCCGTGATACATTGGCAAAGGAATGGGGCGCGAAAACTCCCGCCAGGTTTCGGCGGAAGCGCGCAGAAGAAAGTCGCAGGCATCCATGGGGCCTGCGTTGGTTTCGATCCGCTTGACGATGCCGTCGTGCATCTCGATCAGGACCCGCGCCTGCTCCATATCGAAAATGAAGCTGCAGGTGTAGTAGCGCGCCATTGCCGCGATCGTCTCGTTGCTGTTTGTTAGGCTTTCGTATTTGCGCGCCCATGCCTTGATATCTGCCTTCATCGTCTATCCCCAAGGATCGCATCTTTTAGACAAAGAACTTTTGGTATGGCCCATCTGGCCGTCCGGATCAGGCCGGCTCGAAGATCATTTGCCATCGGTCAGATTGCTTGATCTACGGGCATCGCCCAAAATGTTGCGTACACTGCCGATTTCGTTGGCTGACATGCCGATCTCTTCCAACAGGTTGTCAACGAATGGCATCTGCGCCCGATAGCGCAGTGCCGAGTTCACGACACTCTCGGCCAAGTTACCGCCAGGGCCGCGAGTGGCATGCTCGCCCTCGGCGCCGCCTTGCAGGCCTTGGCTGAAGCCTGGCAGACCATTGACCTCGATGATTTTAATCGAGTCGATGCTTTCCATCGGCCGAACGCTTTCGCGGATGATGGCATCAATGTTGCGCGCCAATTGCATGCGCACCTCGCTGGTGCGACTGGATTCAGAGCGCATATTCTCGGATTCGTTGAGCTTTAGTGCGCCCGCCGCATCAATTTCATAGCGAATCTTCGCGGCAAGAGAGGCGTATTCATCCGCCAAGTTGCGCTGATGCGCGACCTCAGTTTCGGCTGTCGCCAAAGTGGTCATTTTGATCGCATTGACCTGGGCGCTTGCGTCGGCAAGGATCAGGTCCACCAACTTCTTACGGTCCGCCACCGACGCCTCGCGCGAGGTCGAGACCTCTTCCTCGGCTTTGATCGCCAAGGCATGGGCTTGCTCTTCCTTCACTTTTGCCTCGTAGACCATCTTGGACTTGGCAATCAACACCAGATCGCGCTCGTATTCTTCCATCTGGATAGCCTTGGATCGCGCGATATCTGATAGTCTGGTTTCCTGCTCGGTCGCGATCCGCACGAGGTCAAAGTTCTTCTGCTCGGTGAGATCAGCTTCTCGCACACGTTCTTGCGCACCCAGCTCGGCAATCCGCGCGATCTGCATCTTATCGGCCTCTTCCAGGCTCACGACTGCACGCTCTTGGGCCACACGCACCGCAATTTCACGCTGTTGGCCAATTCGGGCAAATTCGATGCCCTTATGCAGTTCAAGAATGGCCATTTCGGCCTGTAGGTTCTTTTCTTCGATTTCAACGGCGGTGTTGCGCTCGATCTCGTTCTGCTCGCGTTTGCGTTTTTCGATCTCTGCCACCAGCCGGGTCTCTGTCAGCTTACGTTCGACATCGATCACTTGCTTTTGCGAGATGCGAAACACTTCGATCGCTTCTTGTGCGCGGATCTGAACCTCTTCGGCGTCGCGCTCGCGCTCTGCCCTGTCTATCAGGATGGCAGAGCGCTGCAGTGTACGTTTTTCGGAAATCTCTTGCTCTTGGCGCAAGCGGGCCAATTCGCTTTCCTTGTCGATCTCCAGCGCAAGTTTCTCAGTCTCAAGGTTCTTGTCGCGAATTTGGATAAAGGTTTCCTGTTCGATATCGTTGCGGGCTTTCTTGCGGGCCTCGATCTGTTGAGTAAGTTGGGTCAAGCCTTCGGCGTCGAAGGCATTTGACGGGTTGAACATTTCCAACGGGGCTTGATCCAGCCCGGTCAGGGACACGGTTTCCAGTTCCAAGCCGGTGCGCGACAGATGGTCTTCGGCAAGGCCCTTGACCTGCTTGATATACTCACCGCGCTTTTCTTGCATCTCGTCCATGCTCATGGTCGCAGCCACAATGGCCAGCGCGTCGATAAAGCGGCCCTGAACCAGTTCACGCAGGCTGTCCGGCTCCATCGTGCGTTTGCCCAGTGCCTGAGCAGCAATAGAGACAGATTCCTTGTTTGGCTTCACCCGCACATAAAATTCAGCGACCAGTTCCACCCGCATCCGGTTGCGGGTGATCAGCGATTTTTCCCCACTGCGGCGGATCTCGATGCACAGGGTTCGCATGCCAACCATTGTCACGTTGTGAACGATGGGCAAAACCATTGCACCCCCAGTGAGCACAACTTTTTCCCCGCCCATACCCGTGCGCACAAAGGACACTTCCTTTGAAGACCTCCGGTACAGCCAGTGGAGAAGGTAGACGATTATCGCAATCGCGAGTGCGATCAGGATAACAACTGCAATGATATCTGCGCCAGTCATGGTGTTCTTCGCTCCTTGCATTCCCGCCACTGTTATAGACTGGGAAGGTCGTTATCTGAGGATGGCTTCTTGTGCGGGCTGTAGCAGGTCAGGGACGCTGTTTTGGTTTGGCGCAGTCAATAGCCGCTTTGTAGATGACCACACCAAAGATGAGTTTGTTCAGGACGTCAGAAAAATTGTAAATTATGTTCAGCGTGTTGACATCTACACCGCCGCCCAGGTGCTGCATGAAATAGCCCAAGGGATAGATCGCCCAGCCGATCGTGACGATCAAGCGCAGCGAGGTAAAGGCGACCTCAAGCCGTTCGTTGCCGTCGGCTACGCCCGAAATCTCGCCCAGATACAATTCACCCAGCACATAGAGCCAACCAACCATCCCGATCAGGAAGCCAAGCGTTGGGCTCATATACCCCGCGCTTCCAAGGAATTCCGCGACCACGGTCAAAAGAGATCCAACGAGGAGGCGCCAGAACAAGGGCGTCGAGAGTTTGGCCGACGCCGAAAGCAGCACATAAATCGCTATGATTTGAAGGGGTCGCGATATCGCCCAATCAATATACCGCAAAACCAAGGGTGCCTGCCCGGTGGTGACCCATAGGTCTTTAAGGTAGTAATACTGCACCGCAGCGACCACCATGACCACACCAACCAGCGTGATCGCGGTTTCCCACTTGCCTTCAACTTTGCTTTTTTCAGCAAAGAAAAAGAAAACAGCGGCGATCATGGCGATGGAAAGCAGCCAAAATGAGCCGCCGACGATGTCAGTTGGGGATATTTGCTGGGTCATTGTCTCATCATTCTTTTTGCTTTCTGCGTGTCAGGTTTGGCTTCAGTCAGGCGCGTCAAATTTGACTTCTGATGTGCGGGGATCGTCCATAAATTGCGACCATGGGCAGGATGAGAAGGCCAAGAACGAACTGCTGGGCCTGCCAGCTCAGCCCGATACCGACCAGAAAGGATGTCAGAACCTGCAATAACAAAACGCCGATGACCGTAAAACCATAGCCGCCGCGCCCGCCCAGCAGCGACGTGCCACCGACCACGACAGCAGCCAGCGTCATGAACAGATAGGGATCGCCGACGCCAATGAATCCGCCGCCACTCCAGCCGAGCAAAAGCGCACCGGTCAGCGTGGAAAACACGCCGCTGATCATGTAGCAACCGATCCAATAGGCCCGCTCGGAAATGGACAGTCGTTTGGCCGCCATCCGGCTTCCGCCCAAGGCATAAAGGTTGCGACCATAAGTTGTGTTTCTGAGGCCGTAGATTAGGACAACAGCGACAGCCAGCCAGATCAGGATGACCGGCGGGATCTTTAGACCGAATGTCGTGCTGTTCATGGTGGCCAGGTTGATCAGCCAATCCGGTACGACGCCGAATACGTTGCCGCCAAACTCAGTGCCAATTGATGTCAGAATCTGCGTGCCGCCCGACACTGCAAATCCGACCCCAAGGGTGACGATCAGCGCCTGCCCCTGCAATCGAAAGCTTAACACGCCATTCACAAAGCCAACGGCAGCCCCCAGCAAAAGGATGGCGATGGCAGCAATCCAGGGCGGAATACCGAGCGAGATCAGATAGAGCAGCCCTATGTTGGAAGAACCGATCAGGAAGGGGATCGACAGATCAAGCCCGCCCAACAATGCCACCAGTGTTTGACCCACACAGGCCAGACCTAAAAAGGCCGCGAACAGGAACATTGTCTTTATATTCACCGAAGACGCAAAGCCATCGATCACGAAGGACCCCGCTATGAACAAAGCCAGCAAGATTGCGCAGCCAATGAAAGCGCTTTTGTTCAGCGTGATGAACGTGCTGAGCCAGTACGCAAGCACGAAAAAGACGATCACAACTAGGAAGATGACGGCGTTTACCCAGTTGAAAAAGCCGTCCACCGCAAAAGAGAGCACGGCAAATAGTACCGCCAGCGCAATCGCCAAACCGACGATCCAGCGGTTATCTTGGATCAGCAGTTCCAGGTAACCTGGCTCGTGGGAGTCCGCCTCGGCAGGTTTTGCGGCGGCAATTGCGGCGTTTTCCGCTTTTTGACCGTAAGCCCAGTTTACTGAAAAGAAATGCCAGGCCCAAAGGATCAGCGAAAACGTGGCGACGGTGTAGAAGATGATCAGTTGGCCATCAGCCCCCTGCACATAGCCGATAATTCCGCTGAGCAATGCGACGGCGGTTGAGACCACAAGTCCCAGAAACTTGTAAAAGGTAAATGCCGAATTATTCACCGGCGTCCCCCCTCAAGTGCCAAGCCCTTGGCAAAGGTGCTAAACCCTCGCCACACCAACGGAGACGTCAGAACGCAAGCCACCACGACGGCCGTGATGTTCCAGAGCGACAGGCCGATGCTGTAAAACATGGCCGACCAAGCCCCAGCCGCACCGACAACCACCAGCATATAGGGCCAGAAGTCCCTGATCCTGACGCCACCACGCATCGCCAGCCAGACCGCGAACTGAAGGGCTGCGATCACAAGGATTGAATAGGCCCAAGGTGCAATCTCAAGCAGCGATCCTTCAGCCACATCCAAGCGCCCCGGAATGGCGTAGACCACTTGGGTTTGCGGCAATATAGACGCCAGGCCAAAGACCGAAGGCGCAAAGTCTGGCACCGCCGAAAGCGCCCCCGCGCCCCTTTGCGACGCCCCGAAATAGACAAACCCGATCATAATCAGGCCCAAAGACGCGATGTAGATGTTTGAAAGATAGGGGGTCCGCGACAGGACAGGGGAAAAAACCATGACAAACAATCCCATTGCGATCAACACGACGGTCAGGGTCTCGGGGCCGAACAGTCCGCTGACATCTCCGACCCTGATGGCAACAACGGCCAAAAGCGCAATTCCTGCAAAGAGCGGCGCCCCAAGGTAAACTGGGGTCAGCGCTCCGGTCGTGCGCCTTGCGGGTGTGTTAAAGCCAATCAGCAAGGTTGCCACGAGCGTCACGCCCAGTGCGAC
>JBAXLX010000135.1:0-8878 GCA_037134595.1 Pseudomonadota bacterium | reverse complement strand
TTTTAACGGCTGTATCGGTGGGCGGCCTGAAATTGTTGAAGCGGTGCGCCAGCGGGGCCCCTCGCATGGTCGGCGCGAGGCGAGGCATCCTGTCCAATCCCTAAGTCGTACCTCGGCTATTGGCCCATTGCGCTGGGCACAGGGCGCGCTCATGGGGCTGTTGGTGGGCGATGCACTTGGATCGCAGGTTGAGTTCAAAGACCCTGCTACGATCCGTGCCCGCCATCCGAACGGTCTGCGTGACCTGCTGCCGGGGGGAACGTGGAACCTGTTAGCTGGCCAACCGACAGATGATGGCGAGTTGGCGCTAGCTTTAGCCCGCGCCTTGGTGGTTGGGGGCGGTTTCAGCAAAGAACGGGTCGCCAAAGCATACATCGATTGGTTGGCCTCTGCTCCCTTCGATGTGGGCGGCACCACCGCTTCGGGCATCCAAGCCCTGTCTGGGCGCGGAAGGGCAAATACGTCCAGTCAGGCCAACGGTGCGCTGATGCGTGTCGCTCCTATTGGCATTGCCTCGGCAGGAGACCCCGCCAAGGCCGCTCTCTGGGCACGGCAAGACGCCGCTATGACCCATCCGCACCCCGTATGCCAAGCGGCTTCAGCAGCCTTCGCGGCTGCAATTGCCGTGGGTGTGGCGGGGGCAAACCAGCCCGCCATGTGGGCCGAAGCCTACGGCAATGCCGGTGAAGATGCGGGCGGTGCCGAAATTCGGCAAGCCTTGCTTGAGGCGCGCGAGGGATTGCCGCCTGACTTCACCCGAAATCAAGGCTGGGTTTTGACCGCCTTTGGGAATGCCTTTCACCGGTTATGGGTCGAGCAGGACTTTGATGATGCACTGGCGGAAACGGTCATGCTGGGCGGGGACTGCGATACGAACGCCGCAGTCGCTGGCGCGCTACTGGGAGCGGCCTATGGGCGCGATGCGATCCCACTGGCATGGCGGTCGCAGGTTTTGGGCTGCCGTGGCGTTTGGGGCCCTGATGTCGGAAATCCGCGTCCAGTTGCATTCTGGGCCGATGATGCACTGGAAATAGCGGAGGCGCTGCTCACATTGACTATAATATCAGGCAAATGATGCCTGAACTGCCCCAGCAATGAGTTGGGCTTGCATCAACGGCTGGGCCATGAGGTACATGCGCGAGCATATCCCGTATCAATTTCGTGATATTCCTTAAGAAAGGTATCTGACACCTATAAAAAAGGCCCGCTGCAAGTTTGCGGCTGGCTTTGCGCCCTAAGCGGAACCTGGGTCGTATGTTACCCTAAACGTTACCCGAAGTGTACAAAAAACAAAAAGCCCCCGAAGGCGCTTAAGCAAACCCTTGATAAATCAAGGGTAAATGGCTCCGGCGGTAGGGATCGAACCTACGGCCAGCTGATTAACAGTCAGCTGCTCTACCGCTGAGCTACGCCGGAACACGAGGGGTCTATAGCAAGGGTGTTTGGGGGCGGCAAGGGGAAATGGGGTGAAAACTGCGCTGTTGTAAAAAGATGCTGGCGGCAGGGGTTAGGCCAGTGCGAAGGGGGCGGTGTTCAAGGGGCCTGTGCCAAGGCGCATCACCTTGGCGCGGGTGCTCAGGTCGATCAGATGGGCCAGCACATTGCGCGCAGCGGCCCCCTGCAACGCGGGGACAAGGTCGGTGTAGATCAGCGCTGTCAGTTGCGCAGGCGTGGCCGGGCCTGCGGCGAGCGCCGCCAGCACCGCCGCCTCGCGCCCCAGCCTATGGGCGATCAGCGCCTGTAATCGTGCGGCGGGGTCTTGGACCGCTTCACCGTGTCCGGGCAAGAATTGGTCCCAGCGCCGCTCGTCCAGTTTATGCAAAGACGTCATGTAAGCCCCCATATCCCCATCGGGCGGCGACACCAGCGAGGTTGACCACCCCATCACATGATCGCCCGACAAAAGCGTCTCGCCCAAGGCCAGACAGATGTGGTTGCTCATATGGCCGGGGGTGTGGATCACCTCGATCTCCAAACCGCTGAGCGCAAGGATCTGGCCATCGTGCAGGCACAGGTCGGGCACAAAGGCCGTATCGCGCCCCTCGGTGCCTGCGATGCCTTCCGCCTCTAGCTGGCGCATCTGGGCACTCATGCCGGCGCGGGCATCGCCAAAGGCCAGCACCTGCGCGCCTGTCAGGCGCGCCAAACGCGGCGCGAGGGCGCTGTGGTCAAGATGGGCATGGGTGACGACAATGGCCTCAAGCGGGTGGCCTGCCAAGGCGGCCATAATCGCGGCCAGATGGGCGGGATCGTCGGGGCCGGGATCGACGATTGTCTTGGGCCCGTGGCCGATCACATAGGTATTGGTTCCAAGCCCGGTAAACGGACCGGGATTGTTGGAACGCAAGATGGCAAGGGGCAGGGGCATGATCTTTCCGATCTGAGCAGGGCTTGGGACACCATTGCGCCGCTGCGGGCGCGGCTCAAGGGCCTATCGCGGCATAAAATGGGTCTTTCCAAACCGTCCTTGGCGCGGATAGGCTGACGCCATGGCTATCACGCTCAAATCCTATCTGCCGCGCAGCGTTTATGGACGCGCGGCGCTGATCTTGATCTTGCCTGTGGTGTTTGTGCAGGTGGTGGTGTCGGTCATCTTCATCCAGCGCCACTTTGACGGCGTCACCCGCCAGATGTCGCGCGGCGCTGCGCTAGAGATCGGGCTGCTTTTGTCGCAGGTCAACGAGGCCCGCGACCTGCCCACGGCACAGACGCGGGCGCAGACCTTGGGCGAGGGGTTAAACCTGACCGTCAGCCTGCCCAGCCTGCAAAGCCCGCCCGCTGCGGATACCCGCGCCTTTTGGGACCTGTCGGGGCGCGAGGTGGGGGCCATTTTGCGCGCGGCTTTGCCACAGGTTCTGGCGGTAGACTTGCCCGCCGACCAGCGCACGGTGCAGGTTTGGGCCCAAACCCGCTTTGGCCCGATGCGCGTTGACCTGTCACGCCTGCGCGTCTCGGCCAGCAATCCGCACCAGTTGTTGGTGATCATGGCGCTGGCCTCGATTGTGATGACGGCGGTGGCCTTTGCCTTCTTGCGCAACCAACTGGTGCCCATCACCCGCATGGCCGCCGCCGCCGAAGCCTTTGGGCGCGGCCAAAACCTGCCCTACAAACCGCGCGGCGCGGTCGAAGTGCGTGCCGCTGGCCGCGCCTTTCTGGATATGCGCGCCCGCATCGAACGGCAGATCGAACAGCGCACGCTGATGCTGTCCGGCGTCAGCCACGATCTGCGCGGCCCCTTGACGCGGATGAAGCTGGGCCTGTCCTTGATGGAGGAAACCGACGAAACAGCCGCCCTTTTGGACGATGTGCAAGACATGCAGCGTTTGGTCGATGAATTTCTAGCCTTTGCGCGCGGCGATGCGCAAGAAGAGACGGGTCTGGTCGATCCGGCGGATCTTGTCGCCCAAATCGCGGCCAAAATGGCGCGCAGCGGGCAGGTGCTGGCCTTGGGCGCTTGCCAAGGCCAAGGCCAAGTGCGCATCCGCCCGCAGGCTGTCACCCGCGCATTGGACAATCTGATCGCCAACGCTCTGCGCTTTGGCACCCAAATGCGGCTGTCTTACACCCTCACCGAAAAGTCGCTGCGCTTTGTCATCGAAGATGACGGCCCCGGCATCCCCGCCGACCGCCGCGACGAGGCGCTGCGCCCCTTTACCCGCCTGGATGCGGCGCGTGATCCCAACCACGGCGGCGGGGTGGGCCTGGGCCTGTCGATTGCGGCGGATATTGCGCGCTCGCATGGCGGGGTGCTGCGCTTGGGCCAAAGTGGCGATCTGGGCGGGTTGATGGCGGAACTGGTCTTGGCGCGCTAGTCTTGCAGCAAGGCGGATCGGCTGCTATTGGGTTTTTTCTGATGAAAACACTAGGGAATTGACCTTGTCCAAGCCCCGTCCGGATGCCCCGCGCCTTGTTGTGCAATCGCTCTCGCGCTCTTATGGCGGGGTGCGCGTGGTGTCTGACCTGTCGCTGGTGGTGGAAGCAGGGCAGGTGACGTGCCTGCTGGGGCCCTCGGGGTGCGGTAAATCCACCACGCTGCGGATGATTGCGGGGGTGGAAACACCCGATCACGGCCGCATCCTGATCGACGGGGCCGAAGTCTTTGGCCCCACCACCAACACCCCGCCCGAGGCGCGCGGCGTGGGGCTGATGTTTCAGGATTTCGCCCTGTTTCCGCATCTGACCGTGGCCGGTAACATCGCCTTTGGCCTGCGCAGCGATGGGACACAGCGCATGGCGCGGGTGGATGCCTTGCTCGAAAAGGTCAATCTGACCGGCTTTGGTGCCAAGCACCCCCACCAGTTGTCAGGCGGAGAGCAACAGCGCGTGGCTCTCGCCCGCGCCCTTGCGCCGCGCCCGCGCGTGATGCTGATGGATGAACCTTTCTCGGGCCTGGATAACCGGTTGCGTGACGGCATCCGCGACGCCACGCTGGACCTGCTCAAAGACGAAGGGGCTGCCGTTCTGCTGGTCACCCACGAACCGAATGAGGCTATGCGCATGGCCGATGAAATTGCGCTGATGCGCGCCGGTTTGATCGTGCAAAAAGGTGCGCCCTATAATTTGTACAATGCCCCGATCGACCGTGCCGCGGCGGCCTTCTTCAGCGATGTCAATGTCATCGCAGGCACCTCACGCGGCGCGCTGACCCAAACGCCGTTTGGGGTGTTTCTCACCCCCGGCCATGCCGACGGCACGCCTGTCCACATCGTCATCCGCCCGCAGCATCTGAAGATCGACTTTGACCGCGCCGGACGCGGCCCCAATCCCACACCGCAAGACGGCACCGCCGCGCGCGGCATCGTCACCCGCGCGCGGTTTTTGGGCTATGAAAGCCTTGTCGAATTCAAGATGGATTTTGACGGCTCTGCGCTCACCGCCGCCGTTCCCGGCGTGTTTCTGCCCAAAGTGGGCACGCCACTGTGGCTGATGATCCGCCGCGACCGTTGCTTTGTCTTTGCGGGTTAAACCGACAAACCCCGCGGCCTTGCCCTTTCATACTTGCTTAAATATCCAACTCCACCGCTGGCCCCGCGCTCTGCGCCTGCCATTTTCGATAATCGGCCAGCCGCTTGCCCGCCTCACGCGCAAAGACTTCGCCGCGCGGAACGATATCCAGCAAGCGGTCCAGCTCGAAGGTCGCAAAGCCCGCCTTGGTGTCACACCACGCGCCCAAGACCCACGTGTCCCCGCTTAGCGCCAAGGCCAAGGGCCTGATGTCGCGCTGGGTCAATTGGCCTGCGCTGTCCAGTACCGCCAGCGTCAGCCGTTCGCTTTGGCGAATGGCTTTGCGCAGCAAAGGCACATGCGGGCTGGCGCGCAGCGGGGTGGGGGCGGCGGGGGCGAACAGGTCCTCGCCCCCGCCCGCATCGCGCGGGGCAGGGGCCACGGTGGCAATTTTGCCTGCCAAGCTGCGCGCGGCGGCGGCAAGGCCGGGGTCTGCCCCCTCGGCCACCAGCCGCACGCCCAAGCGCAGCGCCACCAATTCGGCCGGTTGCAGCATCATCGGCGGCAAAGTGATCGGCTGGCGCAGGATGTAACCTACGCCCCGCTCGCCCTCTATCGGCATCCCCGAAGCCGCCAGCATCGCCATATCCCGCCAGATCGAGCGCACCGAAACCCCCAAATCTCCCGCCAAATCCGCCGCGCGGTGCAACCGCCCGTCACGCAGAATCTGGATCAGGTCAAACAAACGGTCCGAGCGGGGCATTTGCGCACTCCTTTGGCAGCCTTGGGTCTTACTGACAGAAATCTGGCAGTAAGTCGTTCGCTTTTCAAGCCATAGCCCCGTTTGGTGCAAACTTGTCCTTGCCCTTGGCGCTTGAGCGGGCACAGTTACCCTCAGCACGGGCGCATCCCGCACCCAAAGGAGATTTCTATGCATATGACATCCCCCATCGGCCTTTTGGTCATCGCCGTTGTCGTTCTGGTCTTGTTCGGTAAGGGCAAAGTGTCCAATCTTATGGGCGAAGTGGGCAAGGGCATCAACGCTTTCAAAAAGGGCATTGATGATGGCAAAGCCGATCTCGCCAAGCAAGACGCCGAGGCCGCAGCCGCGACCCCTGTCGCCAAAGACGTGACCCCGGCTGAGACGAAAGATCAGGCCTGATCGGCCGGATTGACGCATCATGCTGGGATTAGATTGGCCAGAAATCATCATCATCGGCGTTGTTGCGCTGATCTTCATTGGCCCCGAAGACCTGCCTGCCATGTTCCGCCAGCTTGGCCGATTTACCGCCAAACTGCGCCAGATGAGCCGCGAGTTTTCGCGCGCCATGGAACAGGCCGCCAAAGACACCGGGGTCAGCGATGTGGCCCGTGATCTGAAAACCACGACCTCGGTCAAGTCCTTGGGCTTGGACAAAATGCGCGAGGCGGCGGACAAGTTCGAAAAGTGGGACCCGCTGAAGAACGCGGCCAAGCCCACGGCCACGATGCCCGCCCGCACCCTGACCCCGCCGCCGATGCCCGCAACGCCCGCCCCAAAACCGGCAGAGCCTGTTTTGGCCGACGAAGTTGACGACGACCTCGCCGCTGTGGCCGAGGCTGATGCCGCAACTGCCGCAAAGCCGCCCGAACACGGGCCAGCCACGCAGGCCCTGTACGACAAGCAAGCCCTGCGCGCCAAGGTTCTGGCCGAGCAAACCGAAAAGCTTAAAGCCATCGAGGCGGGCACCTACTCTGCGCCCGTCGAAGATGTGCCCGCTCAAGACGCGCCCGCCCCTGACGCAGCCGCTGCGGCCCCGCCCAAACCCGCCCCGCGCAAACGCACGCCCAAGCCCAAGGCCGATCCGGCCCTGACAGCCGCTGACGTGCCCGCCGATCCGCCCAAGAAACCTGTGCGCAAGAAAAAGGCGGACCTGACATGAGCCAGACCGAAAACCTTGACGGCTCTGCCGCGCCCCTGATCGAGCACCTTAAGGAACTGCGCAACCGCATTGTGGTGTCGGTCGTGGCTTATGCCGTGGCTTTCATGGTATGCTATGTCGAATGGGGCTATGTCTTTGCCTTTTTGTCGCGCCCGATGTGTCAGGCGCTGGCGGCAAGATCGCAAGACTGTACCTTTGTGCTGATCAAGGTGCAGGAGGGCTTCTTTGTCACGCTGAAAATCGCCATGTGGGGCGGCTTTGTGCTGGCCTTTCCGGTGATTGCTATCCAGCTGTGGCGCTTCATCGCGCCGGGTCTGTATCGCAATGAAAAGATGGCGTTTTTGCCGTTTCTGATCGCCTCGCCGGTGATGTTCTGCCTTGGGGGTGGCTTTGCCTATCTGGTCGTGCTGCCCTTCGCCTTTGACTTTTTCCTGAGCTATCAAGACAGTTTCAAAACGGCGATGCAAACGACCAACACCTTGGCGCAAGTGCCCAAGGGCGTGGTCTTCCAAGGCTCGGTCGAGGCGTTCTTTGCTTTGACCATGCAGTTCCTATTGGCCTTTGGTCTGTGCTTTCAGTTGCCGGTCTTGCTGACGCTGATGGGCAAGGCGGGGTTGATCGGATCAAAGGGGCTGAAATCGACGCGCAAATACGCGGTGGTGGGCATTATGATCGTCTCGTCGATGATCGCGCCGCCGGATGTGACCTCGATGCTGATCCTGTTTGCGGTGATCTATCCGCTTTACGAAGTGTCGATCTGGATCATCGTCTACTTTGAAAAGCAGGCCGAAAAGCAAGCCAAGCTGGATGGCACGTGGGAAGAGCCTGACGAAGAATGACGGAATTAGAACGCATTGCGGCGGCGCTGGAACGACTGGCGCCGCAGCCCCTGCCGCCGCCCGATTTCGCGGCGGCTGAGGCCTTTGTCTGGCACACATCGCCCGACCGGCTGGACCCGGTGGCCAAAGTGTCGCGCGTTGATGTGGCCCTGCTGATCGGCATTGACCGCTCGCGCGACACGCTGATGCAAAACACCCGCCACTTTGCGCGCGGCCTACCGGCCAACAACGCGCTGTTGTGGGGGGCGCGGGGGATGGGAAAATCCTCGCTGGTCAAGGCCATTCATGCCGCCGTGCGCGCCGAAGGCCATGATCTGAAGATCGTCGAGCTGAGCCGCGAAGACCTGCCCTCGGTGCAGCGCCTATTGGCGCATCTGCGCGCCGCACCGTGCCGCTTTATTTTGTTCTGCGATGATCTGTCGTTCTCCAGCGACGATCAGCACTACAAATCCCTCAAAGCCGTGCTTGATGGCGGCATCGAAGGGCGGCCCGACAATGTGCTGTTTTACGCCACCTCGAACCGCCGCCACCTGATGCCGCGCGAGATGATTGACAACGAGCGCGCCTCGGCCATCACCCCGGGTGAGGCGGTGGAAGAAAAAGTCTCGCTGTCAGACCGCTTCGGCCTGTGGCTGGGCTTTCACCCCTGCAGCCAAGACGACTACCTATCGATGATCCGCGCCTATTGCGCCGCTTATGGGGTCGCGATCAGCGAAGACCGGCTTTGGGCCGAGGCGATTGAATGGCAAGCCACCCGCGGTTCCCGCTCGGGTCGGGTCGCATGGCAGTTCTTCTGCGATCTGGCGGCACGCGAAGGTGTGGCGCTTTAACTGCCCGCAGCCCGTGGCTGGGCTTGCGAGGGTGTGAAACGCTCCGGTCGCCTTCGGCGTTTATTGCAAATAGGTCAGCGGATCGACCGAAACCTGCCCTTGGCGCACCTCAAAATGCAGTTGCGAGGGGTTGCCATCTTTCACCGTGCCAAGCGTCTGTCCGCGTTTGACGCTGGCGCCTTTGTCCACCGTGGCGGAATCAAGGCCCGCATAAACCGTCAGCAGCCCATCCGCATGGCGCAAGATCACGATCAGCGCGCCGGTCTTGGCGTCATGGGTGATCACAGCCACGCTGCCTTCGGCTGCGGCATGGACAGGTGCGCCATCAGCGGCGGCAATATCA
>JBAXLX010000134.1:0-8878 GCA_037134595.1 Pseudomonadota bacterium | reverse complement strand
CCCTGATCTGGTTGATCATGGTCGTGCACATCCGAACGATGCGCTCTCGCGCCGTCGTCTAATCGGTCAAGTCAGTTTCCGGGCCTTCTTTGTCGCGGTGCAGCCAGTGCGTTGTCGTCTTCGAGGTCAGGTGTTCATATCTGCCTCACAATGGCGCCATGCTTGAAAGTCTCTCGATGTGATTCACGCTGTCAGCGCTCGTCTTGGGGCCTGCAGCAAAGCGAGTCTCGAGATCACTTTGGCCAGGCCCGGAACATGCCTGGCGTTCTTTGTGCCGTACTTATGCGGCAAAACTCCTGTTCTCGAACATGGTGTTAGTCTTCCACATCGTCAGAAGGGTGACCGCCAGCTTGCGGGCAAGTGCCACGCGGGCCTTCCAGCTTCCTGACCTTGCGCTCAGGCGTAAGCCCCATTGTTTCAAAGCAATTGTGGGCGATGCGCGATACAAGATAACCGTCGCTGCCTCGAACAGAAGTTTGCGGGTTAATCTATCTCCCGCCTTTGAGATGCGCCCACCGATGTCAACTTCGCCCGACTGGTATCGCTTTGGCGTCAGTCCAAGGTAGGCCCCGACGTCGCAGGCTGATCGGAACCGTGCAGGGTCGTCCACAGCCGTCACAAAGGCGATCGCCGTCAGACTGCCGACACCGGGAGCGCTTGTGACAATCCGGCAAGCCTCATCTTCCCGTGCGAAGCGGGCAAGTTGCCGATCAAACGCCCGGCGCTGATCCTTGAGGCCGGATAATACTGACAACAAGCTTTCGAACAGGTCGCGCAAAACGATGTCATCTGGCAAAATACGGCGAACCGATTGCTCAAAGACCTGCCCTTTGCCCGCCGATAAAGTCAAGCCGAAGGTCTTGGCCAAGCCCCTGATCTGGTTGATCATGGTCGTGCACATCCGAACGATGCGCTCTCGCGCCGTGAGAACGGCCCGCATGCGGTAACGGTCAAAGGACTTGATCGCCACCGGCTCATACCAGCCACTGTGAACCAGGCGGGCGAGGCCGAAAGCATCGTTGCGGTCCGTTTTGTTGGCTTGCAGCTTCAAGGCCGCCGCTGCACGACGGGCGTGAATGCAGTCTACCGCGATCCCTCGCTCCCGCAAAGAATGCCAAAGCCAAACGGCTTGTGGACCGGTCTCCATACCTGCGCGCACCAGTTCAGGCGCCTTCTCTCGGATGATTTCTGCAATCCTGTCAGCCGAGCTGGGCACGCTGCCTTCCCAAATCCGCTGGCCGGTGTCGTCCACTACACAAACGGCCGTTTCCTTCATTGACACGTCGAGTCCCACAAAATGCTTCATCTTCTCCTCCATGCTGATGAAAGCGGTAGCGTAACACGAGGGCCGTGACTCAGATTACGCCATGTGGTTCCACGGGTGACCTTTGACGTTGCGCAAATGTAAGAAACATAGGCCAAACCCCCAAGTTTTGCGCGCATCCGTCAGCCCCGTCAGCAGATCGGCAATCACCTCGTTCTCGTCCTTCAGCTTCGGGCTGTAGCGGTAGCAGGTCTCGCTGAGACCAAAGGCCCGACAGGCCAACGCAATGCTGACGCCCCGTCGCTCTACCGCCGTTTCGGCCATCTCTCGCCTCTGAGATGGCCCACCTACTTTTTTCCAAGCGCTTCCTTCAACAGATCATTCGTAATAATGAGCGCACTCCAAAAAATCCCCAAATTTTGAACAAAAAAACCTTATTTTATTGGGTTTTTTGTGGGCTTGATGTTGTATAGAATTTACTATACAACAACGGCTGGAGTTACAAAACACGCTCTTGGGGAGATCGCGATGGCAAGCATGGATAGAACCGTTCCAATCACCGCCAGCGTGACCAAAATCAACGGCTATAACACCCTGACTATCTATCAAATGGCTGCGTCGCCTTTCTGGTATGTGCGCATGTATGAAGACGGCAAGATTTTCCGGCGGAGCACCAAAACAGTCCACAAAATCGAAGCAGTCAAGTTTGCCAAAAACTACTTTGGACAAGTTCAGTTACTTAAGATGAATATGCTGCCCGTGAGCCGTGATAGTGGCTTTGAATTCGTCGCCCGCAGCCTGATCCAAGAAAACAAAGTGCGCCATACTCGCGGCGAAATATCAAAGACCAAGTTGGTCTATGATGAGGCACGGCTCGAAAATGACCTTCTGCCTGAGTTTGGCAAAATGCGCCTCGCAGACATCAACTATAGCCACATGTCCGCCTATCTTGCACGTCTTGGTGCCAAACCGCGTAAGCTGGATTCAAACAGTCAGAAGATCCACCTGTCGCACCTCAAGACAGTCTTCAAGCATGGACACCGGCTTGGTGCGATTACCTCGCCACCAGCATTCCCAACTCTGAAAACCAAGGACGAGACCCGCCCATGGCTCAATTCAGACGAGTATAAGCTGTTGCTGAACAAGGCACGGGGCAGCATTGGCAAAACGATCAGGGTGGAGGGCAAGAAAAACGATCAAGCCCGTAACATCACCATCACCCAAGAACTCTACGACATGATCCTGTTCATGACGAACACATTCATCCGCCCAACTGACATCAGGGTACTACAACACAAACACGTGGTCATCGTTCGTCGGGATGAAACCTATCTGCGGCTGACGCATCCAAGGACCAAAGGGCACTCAAACGCCATGATCTCGCTTGAGAAGGCCGTGGAAGTCTATGAGGGCATTTTGCAACGGCAAAAGGATGAGGGCTTCGGCAAGCCAGATGACTATGTGTTTCAACCCCAGTGCGGCGAAAAGCAGCGTCCTTATGCTCTACGCACAATGCAGCGTCAGTTTGACCAACTGTTGATCCTAGCGAACCTCAAGAAAGACGAGCACGATGTCTCGCGCACACTCTATAGCCTGCGCCATACATCCATCATGCTTCGCCTTCTGAATGCTAAAAATTTGGACACGCTGACCCTCGCCCGCAACGCCCGCACCTCTGTGGAAATGATCGACAGGTTCTATGCCAAGCCGCTGACAGCAGAGATGAACGTGGACCTTCTTCACAGCGTGAGGCGGCCCCGCAAGGTGAAGCCGCTTGTGGTCGACACGGAAGGCAACGAAATCGCGCCGAAGAAGAAGGCCAAGAGCGCCAAGCTGGATGCAGACCTTGCCCCATAGGCCACTATCCTGATGCGTGAACTCAGTCCAAAACCGTCAAAAATTGAAGAAAAATGAACCCACAGCGACACATCAGGTCTAGGCATTCCCCCTGTCATGATGTAGAGAAAGGCGCATTGCCCCAATAGCTCAGATGGTAGAGCAATTGCTTCGTAAGCAATGGGTCGGCGGTTCGAGTCCGTCTTGGGGCACCACTATTGCAAAAAAGCCTCGAAAATCGAAGGGGTTGCACGGCTTTTGCCTTCGCTGCCTCCTTGTCATCCATCTTTCGTGCGGCGCTGGTGGTTGGGGCTAGGCTGGGCTGTTCATACAACCAGCAATGACGCCTGTCCGTTTATGCCAGCGTCGACATCCGTTTCGCGCGCCCCTCGCGCTTTCAGGCCTGAAGTCTCCAACCTGCGCCCGTAGCTATCCACCAGCCCCATGAGAGCCGCGCCCTTTAAGGGCTAAGTTCGCCTGAGGTAGCCGCTCGCAGCACTGCCCTAGCGGCCTGTGCAGCATCGCTCGCGGTCGCAGCATGGGGCACCGGCAACTCGATTGGGGCATTTTTTCTAATTTGGGCAAGCCTTTGAATGTAAAGCCGCAATGACGTCACGCGGCCAGACATAGCCAAATCGACCGCCCGCTGCGCAAGAGCTTGTGCTTGCCCATCCGATAGCGCCAAAACAGCCCGTGTGGCCTTGTGGCGGGTTTCACGAGGCTTTCCAGAGTTGCCTGCCCCGACCGTACCATCTGAATTGCGGCCGTTCTTACGCTGAGCCGCCTTCGGTTGGCTTGCAAAAGCTCGAGTTGGCTGAGGTTCATCTGGTCGATGCTGACCGCTTGCCACAACGCCAGCACGTCTGCGTCACGACGCATCCTGCATTGCGCGGCGTGCTTCGATCTTGCCAAGGCGGCGGGCGAGAGGGGACCAGCGTTAAAATATACCAAGATTCGACGGGCTGGGCACAGCTGCGATGCAAGTCTTGGTCTTCGAACGTTAGCCAAACTGCGCGAAATCTGCGGCCACAACACCATTTGACATCCGGCCTTCGCGCAAAACTTCTGCACCAAGGGCTTGGAAATCAAACCCCAATACCTCGCATGGTGCTGCGGTCGGTGGCCCAAAAAGGCTTTGGATCAGAGCATTGGGGACGGTGAGGTTGTAGGCCCGGTTCGAGATCATAAAAGAAGCTGCGCCGATATAAGGTCGAATGTTAATCTCTAGCACGTAGGGCGTGCCAGATTGGTCCACGATCATGTCCAATGCAGCATAATTAGCGCAAACCGACCTTGCTGCGTCAACGGCCAAGCGCTTGGCAGAGAGGGGAAGGCTCTCTAAGCTTGATACAAAAGCGCTTTGATTGTCCGGACTCGCAGTGTTAGCCAGCCACACAATTTGACCGGCCGCCGGTATATCCGACCATGTCGCGCCCCGAGCCAGTAAAGCCATTTCAACGGCGGCCATATCCGCAGGTTTGTCTATCTGAAACGGATTATACTGACGTCGATGTTGTCTTGCTGCAAACAGTGTGCGCAGATTTTGCGACCCATCCCCCACCAGATGGCTTGGAACGGTCTGATAAGCCGACACGGCCACGCCGTTGACCACATAGACGCGGTGTTCAAAACCGAAGATATGCTGCTCGACCAGATAGCTTTCGTTGGGATTGGCTTGCAGATACTTCAAAACATCCGCGGCCGACTGATGCAGAAAAACGCCTTTCCCCAATGATCCTGACACGGGTTTGATCACGAACACCTTCACCCCAGCCCGGTGCAGACGTGCCAGCAGCCCATGATCTTGCGCTGACATTCGGCCACCAACTGGCGTGTTTAGGTTTTTAGCGTGCAGCAAGGCCTTGGTTTTCAGCTTGTCCTTCGTCGTCGCGGCGGTGGCGGCACTGGTGCGGTCAGATTGTGTTCCATTGAAAAAATGCGCGCGGCGGCCATTGCTGACGCGGTAGAAGACGGGTTTGGACACCTCTTGTGCAAATATTGAGGTTTTCAGGCCCACTTCGCGCTGACTGCGAAAGAACGTCACCGACAGCCCCTGCGACAAAGCCGCCAAGGTTATCAAATAGGCGCTGGTCTCATGGCCTCTTGTGCGGCGCATGACTTCGAAGAAGGCGGGGGACGTGAAGTCTATGGGCATCAGAACCTTTCGGTCAAAAAACGCGCGACAAACCGACATGATCCTCTTGTAACCTAAGAAATTTTGCGTGCGAGTGGGATTTAATTGCGAAAAAAAGCCCGCCGTCCTGAAGTGGCCAAGCAACTTGGCTGGCCAATCCGGCCCCGTTCCGACCCATTAATACGACCGCCGGTAGACTTGAATGTCCGAAAGCCGATGAACCTTTGCGACCACCTGTCTGACAAAACATGGCTTGCGTCTTTCGCGCAGAGTAAAGTTTTGCTACCGATCGGGGTATTGGCGACCGTTAACACCATAACCAATTTCACTTGCGTTCTGGTTGATATAAGTTCACAGATAATCCGCATCAAATCGTGGTGCCAAGCGCGCCAACCTGACCAGAATCATAAACAACAGCTGAACCATGCAAAAATATCTGCTCTCAGTAATATTTCGGGCGCTTGGCTCTGCGCAGGCATTCGGCATGCAATGCGCGCTGCAAACCAAGGTATTCTGTGATCAACCCACGGTCATGCTGGGCATTTGCTGCAACTTCGGTGGCGGTTTATCTGCACAAACATTCGGCGTATCGCCAAAGGTCCGCTCGAACGGTTTGCAAGATTATCAAGCGGCAGCTTTGCGTGTGACAGCGCTTGTTTGCCCTGCCTGCGGTGCATAGCCTGCGGGATCCGGCACAATTGAATACATTTCATCCATTCTATGGGGGTAAACTCTGATGACTCAATCGATCCGCAACGACGGGCCGGTCGGCCAGACCATCTGCCTGTGCATGATCGTCAAGAACGAGGCGTCGGTGATTGCCCGCTGCCTGGCCAGCGTGAAACCGCTCATCACGCACTGGGTGATCGTCGACACCGGCTCCACCGATGGTACGCAAGACATAATCCGCAGGGAACTGGCTGACCTTCCCGGCCAGCTCTATGAGCGGCCGTGGAAGGACTTCGCCCACAACCGCTCCGAAGCGCTTAAACTCGCCCGGCGGCACGCCGACTACTCTTTGGTCATCGATGCCGACGATGCGCTGGAGCTGCAGCCAGACCAGCTCATGCCGCAGCTCACCGAGGACTGCTATACGATGTACATCCATAGCGCCAACCTGCTGTATCAACGCCCGCAACTGGTCAGCAATCGTATGCGTTGGTTCTATCGCGGCGTGCTGCATGAATTCTTGGCGACTGACGGCCTGCATACCACCGGCAACCTCGACATCACCATGCGCCGCGGCTTTGACGGCGCTCGGCGTCGCGACTCCGACGTCTACCAGCGCGACGCGAATATCCTCGAGCAGGCGTTGAAGTCCGAAGCCGACCCATTCCTGCGCACGCGCTACACCTTCTACCTCGCGCAGAGCTATCGTGACAGCGATGAGCCGGACAAGGCCATCATGCACTACCTTGAACGCGCCACGCTCGGCGGCTGGCAGGAGGAGGTGTTCGTAAGTCTCTACCAGGCCGCAAAGCTCAAGGAGAAGTTGGGCTATCCAGACCAAGAGGTGATCGCCGCCTACCAGGCCGCCACCGATGCGCTTCCCAAGCGCGGCGAGGCCATCCATGCCGCCGCCCGCTTCTGCCGGCTAAAGGGGCTCAACGCGCAGGGCTACGAGATCGCCAAGACCGGCATCGGGCTGGAACCGCCGAAAGGTGCCCTGTTTGCCGAACCGTCGGTCTATGAAACCGGCTTGCTTGACGAATATGCCATCAATGCCTTCTGGAGCGGCCGTTATGCCGAAAGCCTTGGTGCCAGCCTGAAGCTGCTCGAAACGCGCAAGCTGCCCGCTTCCCAGGTGCCGCGTGTCGCCTCAAATGCCCGTAAGGCGCGGGAGAAGCTTGGCAATGAGCAAAAGGCCCCAATACTCGGCAGCCTTGGCGCCGCCAATCATCTGACGGCCCACAAGCTGGATGCGCCCCCTGCGCGGCGCGACCCCGAAGCGGCGGCGCCCAAGGTGCTCATCGCGATTCTGGCCAAGCAGAAGGAGCCGTCGCTGCCGCTCTATCTCAAATGCATTGAGGAGCTGGACTATCCCAAGTCTTCGATCGTCCTCTACATCCGCACCAACAACAACACAGACAAAACCGAGGCACTCCTGCGCGCGTGGGTGGCGCGCGTCGGCAAGCATTATGCAGCGGTTGAGTTTGACGCAGAGGACGTGGCGGAACGCGTAGAAAGCTTCGGCGTGCATGAATGGAACGCCACGCGTTTCAAGGTATTGGGCAACATCCGCAACGTCAGCCTGAAGAAGACGATCGAGCATGCCTGCGATTTCTACTTCGTCTGCGACGTAGACAACTTCATCCGGCCCTGCACGCTCAACGAACTCGTCAGCGTCAACCTGCCGATCGTGGCGCCATTGCTGCGCTCTGTCGAAGCAAACAAACCTTATTCGAACTATCACGCCGAAATTGATAACAACGGCTACTATCGGTATTGCGACCAGTATTACTGGATCCTGAATCGCTGGGTGCGCGGGTTGTTCGAACTGCCGGTGGTGCATTGCACCTACCTGATCCGCCGTGACGCTATCGAGCAGCTTTCATACATTGATGAGACCGATCGCCACGAATACGTTATCTTCTCGGATTGCGCCCGCAAGGCGGGCATTGCGCAATACTTCGATAATCGCCACATCTATGGCTACATCGCCTTCGACGAGAGAGCATCGGGCCACGGGACCGGTGGTTTTGACATCGCAGAGCAGTTGATGGCACAAGATGGGGTGTCGCTCCCGCCTTCGCTCGGAGATGTATTCGCCGAGGTCTACAACAACAAGGTTTGGGGGGATCCCGGTGAACCCGATTCGCCCTTCTATTCAGGTCCTGGTTCGCGCGATCAGGCGTTGGTGTCTGGCTATGTTTCGGCCGTGAGCGATTTTCTCAAGACAATCGGCCAGCCAGATGTCGTTGATCTCGGCTGTGGCGATTTCAAGGTTGGCTCGCAGCTTCGGCCCTTGTGCGGGCGGTATACGGCCTGTGACGTGGTGCCGGACCTGATCGACTTTAACCGCACGGCCCTTGCGCACCTTGACGTAGACTTCCGCGTGCTGGACATGGTCGAAGATGCCCTGCCTGAGGGCGATGTGGTGTTTGTACGCCAAGTCCTTCAGCACCTCAGCAATGCGGCAATTTCGAAGGCAATTGCAAAGATTGCCGCGCAGTACAAATATCTGGTTCTCACCGAGCACGTGCCTGCGCGGGCCGGCTTTGTGCCTAACGTCGACATCGTGTCCGGTGCGGGGACCCGCCTGGTCCTTGGCAGTGGCGTGGTGCTGACGACGAGCCCTTTCAATCTCAGGCCGCTGGAAGAGCGCGTTCTCTTTGAAAGCGGCCAGTTTGGCGGCACCATCCGAACGATCGCATACCGGTTCGTGTGATGTCAGTTCGGCCTTCGAGGGGAACTGCGCAACTCTTGGGGCTGTGCGAGGTGTCGGGGCTTTAGCCTTGGGCTGCAGCTTTTCCTGCACGCGGGGTGCAGCCGTAAGCCGTGTTCGGCTTGCACCTTCGCAGCACCATGCCACGGCGGCAGATCGCCGATCTGGCTTTGTGTGTGGTCGCTGTCGAGGGCGATGGGGCGAATGGTGCCTTCGACCATGTCGGTGGCGATCTCGACGCGACCGTCGCTGACGAAGC
>JBAXLX010000133.1:0-8899 GCA_037134595.1 Pseudomonadota bacterium | reverse complement strand
TGTCTGGCCACGCATTGGGAAGGGTTTCCGCTGGTCTGTGTCGAGGCGATGCGCGCCGGCCTGCCGCTGGTCGCCAGTGCCGTTGGGGGCACGCCCGAGGCCATTACGCAGGGCGAGACGGGTTTTGCCGTGCGACGCGACGATGTGGCGGCCTTTCGTGCGCAGCTCGCCTATTTCATGGAAAACCCGTCCCAACTTACCGTTATGGGTCAGGCGGCGCGGGTGCGGTTCGAACAGGAATTCACCTTTGACCGCATGGCCGCGCGGACCTTTGACGTTTACGCGCGGCTGTTAAACGAACGTGAACGGAAGGGCGCAAAAGGCCGCCACCTGCGCTTAGGTCCGAGCCTGCCTGTCGGCGTGGCGGTCGAGCCGGTGGCTTATGTCGTGGGCATAGGTGCCGCACCAGCCTTTATCGCAGGTGCTGACGCACCAGCTTTTCCGCTGGTCCCAGCCTTGGAACGCGAAGACATAGGGGTCGGCAGGTCGGGGGGCAGAAAGGGCACGTCGCCCGCCGAAGGGTAAAGCATGATCTCGCCGCCATAAACGGTGGTGCCATCGGCCATGAAATCGAAGCGGGCGTACGCGGTGCCTTTGCTCAGCTTCTCAGCCCAGCGACCCTCCGCGCGTAAGGGGCGGGATCGGCCAGCACCTTAGTTATCGGGCCCTGTCTTGCGCAGGTCGAATTGGCCTTACAGACCGGTTGCGCATCGCCGAACGCTGATCCATCGGGCAGGTGGTAGGACTGGTGCAGGATCGCACCGAGCACCGCCGTGCCGTCGTTGCAGCGCCGGTTCACATCGACGAGGTGCCGCGTCTGGATGCGGTGCGGCATGTCGCAGCCAAGGATTGCTTTGATCCCCAGATCGGGCGAGACGCCCTCGGCCGCGGCCGCGTCGGGGTCGGCATGCGATCAGAGCACTTCGGGCGACGGCCTATCAGGACAACGGGCGCGGAAGTGATCGCGCACGCACAGTTTGTCGGCCAGCACGGGAAAGAGCGGGTCGTGATTGAAGAGCTTGCGCGAGAGCAGCTTTTTGGACTGGTGCGAGGGGCAGGCGAGATCGCGATAGCGCCGACGGGCGCGGGCTGTGCGCAGCACTTCGAGCGGGTAGTGCAGACAAAGCGCCGGATTGACGATGAACACAAAGGCACGGTCGGTGACGCAATACATCCGGCAAAACGCTCTTTTGACCGCCGCGCCGCGGTCTGACTTCGAGGTCACGACGCGTCGCTGGGAAGAGATGCGGCATCTGCGGCTTCGATCAAGCCCGAGGATGATAGGCCTGCGGCTTCGACCATGCGGCGGAAGGGTTCCGAACTGGCCATGAGGTTATCCCAATTGTCGAAGCCCGCAAGCCTGCCCCGGTCGAGCAGGAGGATGCGGTCGCAATCGCGCAGTGTGCTAAGCCGGTGGGCGATGAGCAGGATCGTCTGCTTCGCGTCCAGACTGTTTATGGCTTTCATCACCTCGATCTCGGTCAGGCCGTCAAGCGCACTTGTTGCCTCGTCGAAGACAAGAAGCGAGGCGCGGGCGTAAAGCGCTCGGGCGATGCCGATGCGCTGCCTTTGCCCGCCCGAAAGGCGGGTGCCCCGCTCGCCGACCATGCTGTCCCATTTTGCGGGAAGCAAGGAGATCATCAAATCATCAATCTGTGCGAGGTGGGCGCATTCGATAGCGCGGTTGCGGTCTATACGGTCGCGCTCGACACCGAAAGCGATGTTTTCAAGGATCGAGCCTTCTTTCAGGAAGATGTCCTGCGGGACATAGCCAAGGCTGCGCTGCCACCCCGGGCAGGTGCTGGCGTCAAGCGGCAGGCCGTCTACGGTGATCTGGCCGGTTTGCGGCTGCAATAGCCCAAGGATAAGGTCGACCAGCGTGGTCTTGCCCGCGCCCGTCAGCCCGACGATGCCGATCCGCTCGCCGGCGTTAATCGTAACCGAAAGGTCATGCAGGCTGGGCCGTGTGGCCTTGGCGAAAGTGAAGCTTACCCCCTCAAGGCGTAGCTCGCGACGTAGGGGCAGGGGTTCGGGTTGTGGCAGGTCGGTGGCAAGGGGGTGGTCTGAAAGGGCCAGTTCACGGGCCAGCCGCACAACGATGGCCCCGCCCGACCGCAGGCGCGTGGCATTGGTGTAGACCTGCCCCAGAGCGGGCAGCAGGCGTTGGCCCGCAAAGGCGAAAACGCCCATGGTCGGCAGCAGAGAGGAAACGGCCGCGTCGGTGTCCTGCCTGCTAAGAATGATGAGGCAAAACAGGATGATACCCGAGAAGGCCGCGGTCTCGACGATAACGCGGGGGGTTTCGGAGACCACGTTGATATAGGTCATGGCATGGGCCATCCGGCCCGAGGACGACATGTAGCGGCCGAGATATCCGCCCTCATGGCCCGAAAGCTTGATTTCCTTGATGCCGCCGAACGCCTCGATCACAGTGCGGGCGCTGTCTTCGTTGGCGCCGATGCGTTGCTTGCTGAGCTTGCGGATCAGCTTGTGGCTGGACAGATACGAGGCTGCGTAGATGCCGCCCAGAAGCACGAAGCTGGACACTGCGATCACCGGATCGACGAAAGAGACCAGAAGCACAAGCGCTGCAACCGTCATGAAAGACGAGATGCAGTTCAATGCGGGAAGGAAGAAGAGGTCAACGACCTGTGGGGCTTCGTTCAGAACAAGGTTCGACAACTCGCCGCTGTGGCGGTCAAGGAAAAAGGCGTAGGGCTGGCGCAGTTGCACCGAGAACACACGGGCGCTGGTGACAACGGTGATGCGGGTCGAGAAGCTGCGAGTCCAGTAGGTGCGGACCAAGCCGCCGATGCCCGCAAGAAGAATGGCCGTCAGCGCGATGAGGCCGAGTGCCATGGTCGTCTGATAGCCCGGCGCGACACCAAGCAATTCCATCACCTGTGCCAGGCGGCCCGAACCTTCCGATGCGTGGGGCGCGGCGATGACGGTCAGGAAAGGCAGGACTGCAGCGACCATGAAGGTTTCAAGGAAGGTCGCGACGATGAACATCGTCAAAACCGGCCATACCCTGCGCCGGTCTTCGGGCAAAAGAAGGGACCATGCGGCTTTGAAACTGTCCAATAGCAAACCCCATCTTTGAGCCCGGCATCGCCGGGTTGCGCTCGTGCGAAGTGCATGACCAACCGCATAGCGGAACGCAAGGGGCAAACCAACCCAGTTTAAGGAGCGAAAATGGCTGTCGGGGGCAACGTAGTGCGCGTCGGTCGGCGGATGAGGCGGTCTCGCGCGACGACCCACTCCTTGGTGTGGACTTGGGCGCGGTGTTACCGTGCAATCTTGTGGCGCAGGTCGAGTCGCTGCGGGCGCTCGCCTATTCGGCGCGACGAGCAGCGGAGTGTGCGGCCGGGCGAGGCGCTATCTAGCGGGCGGTCAAGCGATTGGCGACGTATTACATGCTTCGCGAACAAGGGCTAAATGAAGCAAGACGGCTTATCTCTTTGGTTCCGGCGTGAGCACATCTTGTGTTTCAGGTGCTTGGTTGCATTTGTCCGAAAGCTGTTTGGCGGGCTGGGGAGGGCGACCTGAAGGCCGCGCGGGTCGCCGCTGTCGGGTCTTGTGTCGTTGATCAGGCACGCTGATCGACGAAATCCCGATAGGTTGCTGATGCGAGGTCGACGCCTATCCCCGGGAGGCAGTCGCACGGGTGGCCTGTAGGGCGCCTTCGGTTCCAGCGGAACACGAATTCGTCGCGATGGCGCAGGATATGAGCCTTGCGAAGGCCGTGAAACACCCCCATGGCCCAACGCTTAAGGTTCGAAAAGACCCGGTGGGTCCAGACCAGAACCTCATGCGCCTTGCGACCGGTCACGACGTGGGCTTCATGGGAGTTGGCGGGCAGGTTCTGATAGCCGAGCCAACCATCCGTGACGCCATGGGCACCCGGAGCGACAGACCGGGCGATGAAATCACGCAGGGTACTTGAGCAGCCGTCGGGGATCTGCGCCAGACAGAGGCGGCGGGGCGCACCCTCGGCGGACAGTTCGACCGCGCCCAGGACGAAGATCTTGCCCACCGGGCTGCGTGCGCCCTTCCTGCCAACCGCCATGTCCTGCCTGGAGCGGAACGGCATCTCGGTTTCATCGATTTCGACCGACGTTTCCAATGGGTTGCGGTCGGGGTCGACCATGGCCAGGCGCAGCTGGTGAAGCAGGAGCCAAGCCGTCTTGAAACGGCCGATCCCGAGCTGCGCGTGCAACTGCAAGGCCGACATGCCCTTGGAATGACTGGCACAAATATGGGCTGCGAGGAACCAGGTCTTCAGCGAAAGGTAACTGGCGTGCAGGATCGTCCCTGTTGTCGCCGAGGTCTGCCGCCGACACCGCGCACATTCCCATCCAGGTCGCACCCAGCCGAGTTCCCAAGCCTTGCGACCACCGCAGGCGGGGCAGACAATCCCGTCTGGCCAGCGCCGCGCGACGAGATGGCGCGCACAGGCGGCATCATCGGGAAAACGCCCCTCGGATTTCTGGCGCGACATCAGGCGATCTGACTTCCAACGGGCGAATATGGAAGGAACAAAATGCCGCCCGCAAGGCCAGATCGCTAAATCTGGCGTCGCAGGATGGAAGGGGATACGCCTTTGAAGCACGAATGAACTGATAATTTACGCCGGTTGCACACCCCCGCAACCAGTTCTTTTTTATTTTAAAACTTCATAAACTTAGCGCCGATCACGCGGGGCATTGAGCATTTGTACTCCAGACCAATGGTCGCGTTGGGATTTTGTGGGAATGACACCAAGCCTACACGTCCAGCCCCGCATAATCGCCTCTAGGCCTGTCAGTGGGTCATGAACTTGACGATTTCTGGCGCGTCTGGCCCGATGGACATGGGGCAGGCGTGGCCGTTTAGAACGGCAACGTCGAACAGTTCTTTCACCGCGCCGTCGATGCGGAACCATTCGGCGCACACACCCTTGGTCAGGTCGATGATCTGAATGCCGCACCATGGTTCACTGTCGGCATCGGCCAGCCTTTGATCAAGGGCAAGGCCCTCAAATCGCTTATAGCGCGGCTTTGACAGGCCGACGAAGGCGTAGTTGCCCGCAAAGGCCAGACCGCGGGCGAAGCCGGGGCAGAAGACCCGGGGGGCGAAGGTGCCCTTGCCAGAGGCCGCGCCTTCGACAACGCCCAACTCCCCCGTGCCCGAGTTCAAAAGCCAAAGCGCGCCCTGATGCAAGCGGGGCGAATGGGGCATCGACAGGCCCTCGCAGATGATCTTGTTGGTGCGCACATCTATCACCACGCCACCAGTATCGCGCCGGTCGCGCCAGCCATCGATGGTGTCAGAGCGGCTGATCGCCGTGACATAGGCCGCCTCGGTCTTATCCATCGCCAGACCATTCAGGTGGCAGCGGTCCTCGTCCACCAGGGCCGAGATGAACGGCGGCCGCCAGACTTCGGCAAAGCTGTGGCGGGCATCGGTTGTGGCCAGACAGTTGAACCGCGTGTTGATGAACAGCGGCTTGCCTTGGGCATCAATCCCAATCTCATGCGCATCTAACTCACCGGTAAAATGCACCTCGCGCGGGACAAAGCAGGCGTCGAACTGATCGTTCACGCGCTGGTCGGGCTTTAACCCGTTTTTGAAGCGCAGAATTTGAAACCCCGCTGACAGGGTAAAGGCGTTCTCATCCTCGACACACAGGCCCATGGGCTTGGCAATGGCGGCCTGATGCAGATGTGCGCCCCCTTTGGTGCCGTGGCCCAGCATGTACAAAAGGCCCGATTGGTAGGACGAAAACAGGATCGACACCCGCAGCTTGGCCAGCAGGCTAACAAGACCGCTCGACTGGCTGAAACTGGTCGTCTCGGCCAGCCGTGCGGGTTCAGCGGCTTGGGCGGCGTTTGCGGCTTTTTGCGGCGTCTTTGCGGTCAAGACAGGGTACCTTTGCGGGGCAAAGCGTTGCAGGGGTCAATCACCCTTCGCATTCAGATCACCAAGCCATCGACAAGGTAACCCGCAGGCCGTGTTGAGAGGTATTGTTCCCAATTATCCCGCTGTAGCCCCCCGCCAGCGTGACACCAGACGACAGTTCGGCACTGGCCTGCGCGTCGAGCTGCAGCGCGTCTTGATCAAGGGCCGTGCTATCGACCGTATAGGGCACATCAACGCCCGCCATGCTGAGGGTGGTTGGGGCAGAAAGATCGCCCGCGGTGTGGCGCCAAGCAGCCGAACCGCTGAGGTGAGTGGCACCCAACGTATAAGCGGCGCGCAGGCCAAAACTTGCCGTCCGCAGGTCATGACTTTGCGCCGCCCCACTCAGCGCGGCGCTGCCGCCCGTCTCGGTAAAGGCATCGCTTTGCAACCTTGCATAGGACAAGCGCGCAAAGGGTTCGATCTGCACATTGCCCGCCTTGGCCAGATCGTTCGCAACCTCACCAAAGACCTGATAGCTGGTGCCGTGCACCGTGCTGGTCAACGTCTGTTCCAAATTGGTAATGCTGATCGACCGCTCGCCCTTGGCCGAGGTGCTGGCCAGTGCGCCGCCGATCCCAAAGGCGAGGCCGGACCCAGCTTGCCGGTAGCCCGCATAGGCCGCAGCCCCCGTGCTGGTGACATCGGATTGGCCAAGGCTGCCACGGTCAACGCCCGTGGTGGTATAGCTGAACAGCCCGCCGTAGGTGATAGCGCCCTGCGCAAAGTCGACCCCCATCAAGACGCCCTGTTGCTGGGTCGTGCTTGCCGCCCCCGTTCCGTCTGCATCGGCGCTGCCCCAAGACCCCAGACCCTGCGCCCAAAAGGTGCCAGCCCCGCCCGCGCGCCCTGTCAAGCCATAGCCCAACCGATCAAGGGCTGCGTCCCGCACCACGCGGGTGTCGTCCAAAGCCACGCGCTGCTCGGCGCTGTGCAGCTCGCCAGAAAGTTCCTCAAGCTTTGCGTTCAGCGTGTCGGCTTGCGTGTAAAGATTCAAGAACACCTGCGGATCATACCCGCCCCCCACCGCCGCATCAAAAGCCGCAGCCACGGCGTGGGCGTTGGGGGTCAAATGATCTGCGCCCAGTGTCACCAAAGAATTCGGATCAAACCGCAAAAGAACGGATTGATCCGTATAGGTCAGCGTCGTCCTGAACGCGCCCAAGATCGAAACAGCATCAAACGTCCCCGTCAGCGCGCTGGCCTCGATCAAAGTATACTCTTGCCCAAAGGAAATATCTTCCCCCGCGGTCACGACCAGATCCCCCGCAATCGTGGCAACATCTGTGGCCAAGATGATCGGGTCGGCCCAATCCTGCGAGACGCCGATAGACAGCGTCGAATCGCTTGCAAGGGTCAACGCCCCGTTCAAGGTCAGCGTCCCCGCCCCAAGTTTGCTAAAGCTGCGATTGCCCAAGGAAAAACCGCTCAACGCGAAATCCCCACCGCTGGTGTCGGCGTTGATCACTTCCCAGTCAGTCAAACTGTTCGACCAACCACTGCTGATGTTCAGCGTATCGGTGAAGTCTTTGGAATTATACGCATCGTCACTGCCACCAGACATAAACGTTACGCCAGACAGATTAACCCCAGAGGCAATCGTCAACGTGTCGTTGCCATACTCCAGCGAAATGGCGCCTGTCACCACGGCCCCAGCGTCGATTGTCACGACGGCAGCACCCTTGTTATCCCGGATCGCTTTAAAGCCTGTAACCACCGCGGTTGATAGCAAGTGAATCTCAACCGCACTGTCGGCCGCAGCGTCGGTCACAATGCCATCGGCATGATAATCCCCGCCACCGGAAACTGTGCCTGACACCGTGATCGACAACTTGCCGCTGCCTTTGTTATTCGCAAAAACACCGTTGTTGTACTTGCCACCCGAGACTGAATTCACCGAAATGGTCAGGTCGGTCCCATAGTTTAGCGCGCGAATGCCATCCGAATAATCGCCACCCGCGGTGACAGAACCCGTCGTGGTGATCGACAGCGCGCCTGTCCCTTTGTTTATGGCTTTAATGCCATTATCGCCGCCAGAGACGGACGTGGCAGAAATGGTCAGGTCGCTGCCTTTGCCATAGGCATAAATGCCTTGGCCAGAGGTGCCAATCACCGCATCCGTTGCGGTGATAGCCAGCACGCCTGAGCCGTAGTTTTTCGCATAAATCCCCGTGGTGGCGCCCGAGACCGACGCGGCAGAAATCGTCAGGTCGGTGCCTGTGTAGCCATAGGCTTTGGCATAAATGCCCTTGCCACTGGTGCCAGTCACATCCCCCGTTGCGGTGATCGTCAAAGCGCCTGTGCCATACAAATCATACGCAGAAATACCGTTGATGCCGCCAGAGACGGCCGCGGCAGAAATTGTCAGGTCGCCGCTGTAGGCGCTGGCGGCATGAATGCCGTCACCACTGGTGCCAGTCACAGCGCCGGTTGCGGTGATCGTCAGTGCGCCTGTGCCATACAAAGCATAGAAAGCATACGCAAAAATACCGTTGCTGCCGCCAGAGACGGCCGCGGCAGAAATTGTCAGGTCGCCGCTGTAGGCGCTGACGGCATGAATGCCGTCACCACTGGTGCCAGTTACAGCCCCCGTTGCGGTAATTTCAACTTTGCCTGAGCCGCTGTTTGCCGCATAAACGCCGTTGATGCCGCCAGAGACGGACGTGGCCGAAATGGTCAGGTCGCTGCCTTTGCCAGAGGCATAAATGCCTTGGCCAAAGGTGCCAATCACCGCATCCGTTGCGGTGATCGCCAGCACGCCTGAGCCGTCGTTTTTCGCATAAATCCCCGTGAAGGCACCCGAGACCGACGCGGCAGAGATCGTCAGGTCGGTGCCGGTGGAAGTGTTTTTTGCATAAATGCCTTTGTTGCTGTTGCCACTCACCGCCCCCGTTGCGGTGATCGCCAAGGCCCCGGTGCCAGAGTTGGCGGCATAAATGCCATTATTGCCTCCAGAGAC